>JBJEKR010000075.1:1474-58517 GCA_051878735.1 Prevotella sp.
AAGTTAATAGTTTTTAGTTGACAAGTTGACGAGTTGACAAGTTGACAAGTTAATAGTTTTTAGTTGACAAGTTGACGAGTTGACAAGTTGACAAGTTAATACTCTTTAGTCAACTTGTTTACTCACAACTTCCGCGGTATCTCCACCCAGAATGTTGAGCCGCTGCCGAGTTGAGAATCGACACCCACATTGCCGCCAAGACTTAGGGCATAGCTGCGGCAGACAGCAAGGCCAAGACCTGCACCTTGAATGAAGGAATCGACCTTGTAGAAACGGTCGAAGATTTTCTCCAAATCCTCAGGGGCGATGCCCTTTCCAGTGTCGCTCACCCAAATGCGAACTTGATTGTCGGCCTTTACATTTATTCCCACAGTGATGTTTCCCTCGGAGGTGAACTTCAATGCGTTCTCAAGGAAATGTGAGGCGATGTATTCCACGCGCTCCTTGTTGGTGACGAGCTCCAGTTTCTGCTCTTGGCAGACAAAGTCGATGGTGAGGTTGGCGCTAAAGTTCTTCATGCGGCTCTTAGCCACCTTCTCCTCCACAAGCGCAACGAGGTCGAACCGCGTGCTGGTGAGGTTTGCCTTCTCGTCGTGAGCCTCCACCTTCGATATGTTCATCATGTCCTCAAATATCTGCAACAACTTGGTGTTATTCTCCTTAATTATTGCGATAAGGCTGTTACGCTCCTGCTCGTCAGTGACGGAGGTGAGAATGTCGGAGAAGCCCACAATGGCATTCAGCGGAGTACGCACCTCGTGGCTGATGTTTTGTATGAAGGCGGTCTTCAGTCGGTCACTCTCTTCCGCTTTCAGTCGGGCATTAATCAAATCCTGCTCAATCTGCTTCTGCTTGCTGATGTTCTTCGCCGTGCCGACGAGCATTGTAGGCCTGCCATTTGCGTCACGTTCAGAGATAGTTCCGTAAGCGTCCGACCAATAGTAGTTGCCCGTAGCGTCCTTTATTCTATATTGCAAGTGGTAAATGTCGTGCAATCCCTTGCTGGCTTCCTCCACGGCTTGCTTCAGTTTTATTGCGTCCTCCGGCATCATCTCTTTAATCAAGTCTTTCAGAGGAGTGTTTGGAGCTGGCGTATAAAGGTTGGAGCTGGTGCGATAGTCGTTGTCGAAGGTCAGTGTCATCTCGCGCAGGTCAATTTTCCATGTGGCGAGTTTCATTGCCTGAAGCACCAGTTCATACTCCACGCCTCGCTGCTTCATCGAGGCAAGATGATCCACGGAATGAGACAGCATAACCTTGTCCTTGTTGAGAAGCCACAAGGAAACGACAAGATAAGTCATAACAAGCGCAGCAACAGCCAAAACGACGAAATAAGTGTAGCTTTGGGTGTTCACCGTATAGAGGAAAATACTATTTAACGCTTCCATTCATTGCATATTTACGTCATCAGTTACAGGAGATAGTTTCTAAATAGACAGCAAAATTACACATTATTTTTCAGAATTGAATAGAAAAAGGGGAAAAAAATGCCAATAAATTTTGTTTTTATACCTTTTCTGTGAAAAAAACGACTTTTTTAGCGTGAAAAAACTCTCTTTCCCTTTGTCGAATCGTTTTTTTAAACTACCTTTGCAAAAGAATTTTATTGCGACACACAATGGGTAGCACCAACTTCACTCAGATTCTGACGACGACAGTCGATGAGCTGTCTGACGCTGCATCCCTGAAAGGACTCTTTCATCAGCATCAGGACGGAAATCCACTTCCTTCGGGCAAAGTGCTCGAAGAAATAATCGAATTGTCGAGAGCTATCATCTTCCCAGGATATTTCGGAAGGTCGAACATTAACAAACACACCATCAGATACCATCTGGGAATGGCAGTGGAGAAATTGTCGAAACTGCTCGAAGACCAAATACTGGCAGGTTTGTGCTTCTCGTGCCCTAACGAAGGAAAGGGCGAGAACTCTGTATGCAGAATGAAGGCAAGGGAAATGGCATACAAGATAGTGGCAAAGATGCCCGAAATCAGACGCGTGCTTGCCACCGACGTGGAGGCTGCATTCAACGGCGACCCCGCAGCGGAAAATTTTGGAGAAATCATATCATGCTACCCCGTAATAAAAGCACTCACTAACTATCGTATCGCACATGAACTTCACATTGCAGGAGTGCCGCTAATTCCGCGCATCATTACCGAAATGGCTCATTCCGAGACGGGTATCGACATTCACCCCGCAGCTACCATTGGCGAGTTTTTCACCATCGACCACGGAACGGGAGTGGTGATAGGCGCAACATGCATCATTGGCAACAACGTGAAACTATATCAGGGAGTGACACTCGGCGCCAAGAGCTTCCCACTCGACGAGAACGGAAACCCAATAAAGGGAATACCGCGCCACCCGATACTGGAAGACGACGTGATTGTCTATTCCAACGCAACCATACTCGGTCGAATAACGATAGGGCGAGGAAGCATCATAGGCGCAAACATCTGGGTGACGGAGGACTTGAAGCCGAATAGTAAAGTTTACAAGAAGAATTAAAAATTAAGAATTAAGAATTAAGAATTAAGAAACGAAGTTCGACGAAGTCAATTAAGAATTAAAAATTAAGAATTAAGAATTAAGAAATCAAAGAAAATAAAGATATAAATGGAACAGGAATTCGAAATGATTGCCAAGACGTTTATGGGGCTTGAACCCGTACTGGCAAAGGAACTGACGCACTTGGGTGCCAACAACGTAGAGATTGGACGACGTATGGTTTCGTTCACCGGAAACAAGGAACTGCTCTACCGCGCCAACTTCCAACTACACACTGCCATACGCGTTCTAAAACCCATAACACGATTCAAGGCTCTCACGCCCGACGAAGTGTATGACGGAGTGATGAAAGTGGATTGGACACAATATTTAGGTCTCGACAAGACTTTCGCCGTCGATTCAGTAGTATTTTCCGAGGAGTTCAGACACTCCAAGTTTGTGGCATACAAAGTGAAGGATGCCATCGTTGACCAGTTTAGGGAGAAGACAGGAAATCGCCCTAACATAAGTGTGGCTAACCCCGACTTGCGCCTGAACATACACATTGCGGAAGACAAGTGTACACTGTCGCTCGACTCAAGCGGCGAAAGCCTGCACCGACGCGGATACAGACAGGAGAGCGTTGAGGCACCACTGAACGAGGTGCTTGCCGCCGGCATCATTCTCATGACGGGATGGAAGGGCGACACCGACTTCATCGACCCGATGTGCGGCTCCGGTACATTGGCTATAGAGGCGGCACTGATTGCCAGAAACATGGCTCCAGGACTTTTCCGAAAGGAGTTCGCTTTCGAAAAGTGGGCTGACTTCGACCGCGACCTCTTCGACACCATCTACAACGACGACTCGGAGGAACGCGAATTCGAACACCACATCTACGCCTACGACATCGACATAAAGGCTGTGAACACTGCTCGACTGAACGTAAAGGCAGCTGGATTGTCAAACATCATAACCGTGGAACAAGCTGACTTCAAGGACTTCCAGCAACCAAAGGAGAAGAGCATATTGGTGACGAATCCACCTTACGGCGAGCGAATTTCGACTCCCGACCTGCTCGGAACATACAAGATGATTGGCGAGAGATTGAAGCACCAGTTCCTCGACAACGACGCTTGGATACTGAGCTATCGCGCCGAATGTTTCGACCAAATAGGCTTGAAGCCCTCGATAAAGATTCCGCTATACAACGGCTCGCTGGAGTGCGAACTGCGCAAATATCAGATTTTCGACGGCAGATTGAAAGACTTCCGCGGCGAGGGAGGAACAGTGAAGACAGAGGAGGAGAAGAAGCAAATGGGCGAGAAGCACCGCTTCAAGAAGAACCGCGAGTTTAAGCAGCGACTTGACGAGACGGAAGAGAACGAGGACGGCGACATTCGCACTTTCAAGTTCCACCGCCACGATCTCGAACGCTTCGACCAGAAGCGCAAACGTCCTGCTGACGACCGCGACAAGTTTGAAGGAAAGCGTGACAAGTTTGAAGGAAAACGTGACAAGTTTGAAGGGAAGCGCGACAAGTTTGAAGGGAAGCGCGACAAGTTTGAAGGAAAGCGCGACCGATTCGGCGGCAAGCGCGACCGATTCGGCGGCAAGCGCGACCGATTCGACAGCAAGCGCGACCGCAAGGGAGGCAAGAACTTTGGAAGGGGAGGACGAAACTTTAACAGATACGACGATGAAGAATAAACTTAAGCTCTTGGCAATGGCTACGATGGCTACTATTAGCATGGCCGCAACGGCACAGCAACTCAAGCAGTTCACGTTAGAGGACCTTAACTATGGAGGCAACAACTACCGCAACATGTCTCCTAAGAACATGTTCATGTCGTGGTGGGGCGACAAGCTCATCATACACGACGTGGAATACCTCGAAGCCATGGACATGAAGACGGGCAAACGCGACACCTTATTTAATATAGAGGACGTGAACGCCAAATTGGACGACAAGAAAGTATATTCCTGCCACTACGCCGACCTCCCATACGCCGACAAGAAAGAGGCACTCGTCTATGGTGGAGACATTATCCTACTCTACGACTTTGAAAAGAAGCAGATAGTGTGGAGATTGGACAGGGGAGTACAGGAGATTTGCAAATGGAACGAGAAATCGAAGGCTCTTGCATATCTCGAAAACGACCAACTCTTTGTCGCTGACGCAAACAACACCACACAGTTAACTACCGACGGCAGCCGCGAAATAGTATATGGACAGGCGGTACACCGCAACGAGTTCGGCATAGAGGAAGGACTGTTCTGGAGCCCCGACGGCAAGCGACTCGCCTTCTACCGCATGGATCAGTCGATGGTCACCGACTATCCGCAGGTGAACACCTTCGAGCGCGAGGCAACACACGAACCCGACAAATACCCGATGGCAGGAATGACGAGCCACAAGGTGACGGTGGGTGTCTTCGACATCGACACGAAGAAGACCATCTACCTCAATGCCGGCGACCCAACCGACCGCTACTTCACCAACATCTCGTGGAGCCCTGACGCTTCGACCATCTACATGTTCGAGCTGAACCGCGACCAAAACGACTGCCGACTCGTTAGCTACGATGCCGCCACGGGCGAGAAGAAGGAAGAACTCTATCGCGAGACAAGCGAGAAATACGTTGAACCGCTCAACCCTATAAAATTCTTGCCTTGGAACTCGTCACAGTTCCTGATGCAGAGCCAAAAGGACGGCTACAACCACCTATACCTCTTCGACCTGAAGACCAAGGCGGCGAGACAGATAACCAAAGGCAGCTTCGTGATTGAGAGCCTTTTGGGCTTCAACAAGAAGATGAAGACAGCCGTGGTGCTTGCCAATATGGACAGCCCTATACAGCGCAACATCTATACCGTTGACCTAAAGACAGGAAAGATGCGACGCATAGACAACGGTGAGGGTATGCATCAGGCACGACTCTCTGAGTCAGGAGCTTATGTGGCAGACAAATATTCCGCTCCCAACACGCCACGCAACGTGGACATTATAAACACCGCCACAGCCAAGAGCACACGACTGCTCACGGCAGAAGACCCATGGAAAGGCTACAACGTTCCCGACTACTCCTGCGGAACAATCAAGGCTGCCGACGGCGTGACCGACCTGTATTACAGAATGGTGAAACCAATAGGCTTCGACCCGACGAAGAAATATCCGACCGTGATTTACGTCTATGGAGGTCCGCACGCCCACAACGTCGATGCCTCATGGCACTACGGAAGTCGCTCGTGGGAAACCTACATGGCGCAGAAGGGTTATCTGCTCTTCATTCTCGACAACCGTGGAAGCGAGCGTCGCGGATTGGAGTTTGAGCAGGCGACTTTCCGTCAGCTCGGACAGGTGGAAATGGCTGACCAGATGAAGGGCGTGGAATATCTCAAGTCGCTGCCTTACGTTGACCAAGAGCGCATGGGAGTGCATGGCTGGAGCTTCGGCGGTTTCATGACCACCTCGCTCATGACCAACTATCCCGACGTGTTCAAGGTAGGTGTGGCTGGAGGTCCTGTAATCGACTGGAAATGGTACGAGGTGATGTACGGAGAGCGCTACATGGACACTCCAGAAGCCAACCCGGAAGGTTACGAGAAGACAAGCCTGCTAAACAAGGCTAAGAACCTCAAGGGCAAGCTGCAGATAATAATAGGCATGAACGACCCGACGGTTGTTCCGCAGCACGCTTTGCAGTTCCTCGACGCTTGCATAAAGGCTGGCACGCAACCCGACTTCTTCGTCTATCCCGGCGAAGGACACAACATGGCGGGACACGCAAGCGTTCATCTGCACGAGAGAATCACACAATATTTTGAAGACTACCTTAAGTGATTAAGAATTAAGAATTAAGAATTAAAAATTAAGAAACGAAGTTCGACGAAGTCAATTAAGAATTAAGAATTAAAAATTAAGAATTAAGAAACGAAGTTCGACGAAGTCAATTAAAAATTAAGAATTAAGGATTAAGAGATGAAGATATTATTGTTAGGTAGCGGCGGTCGTGAACATGCACTGGCATGGAAGATTGCCCAAAGCAAGAAGGTGGAGAAACTCTACATCGCACCGGGCAATGCCGGAACAGGCAACTGTGGCGAGAACGTAAACATTGGTGTAAACGAATTTGCAAGACTTAAGGACTTTGTCTATATCAACAACATCGACATGGTGGTAGTAGGGCCGGAAGACCCATTGGTAAAAGGCATCTACGATGAGTTTGCCAACGACCCTCTCACTTGCAACGTACCCGTCATCGGCCCTTCAAAAGCTGGTGCAGTGCTCGAAGGCTCAAAGGACTTCGCAAAGGCTTTCATGCAGCGTCACAACATTCCTACGGCACGCTACAAGACCTTCGACGGGACAACCGTAGAGGAAGGCTTGAAATTCCTTGAAACCCTAAAGGCTCCCTACGTCCTAAAGGCTGACGGACTTTGCGCAGGCAAGGGAGTGCTCATTCTGCCGACACTCGACGAGGCAAAGAAGGAACTGAAGGAAATGCTCGGTGGAATGTTCGGCAACGCTTCGGCTCAGGTAGTCATTGAGGAGTTCCTCAGCGGCATAGAGTGTTCGGTATTCGTACTTACCGACGGCAAGAACTACAAGATTCTGCCCGAGGCAAAGGACTACAAACGCATTGGCGAGCACGACACCGGCTTGAATACGGGAGGCATGGGAAGCGTCTCGCCTGTTCCCTTTGCCACAAAGGAATGGATGCAGAAGGTGGAAGACCGCATAATAAAGCCAACCGTTGACGGATTGGCAGAGGAGGACATTCTCTACAAGGGATTCATCTTCTTCGGGCTCATCAACGTCGATGGAGAACCAATGGTGATAGAATACAACTGCCGAATGGGCGACCCCGAGACAGAGAGCGTAATGCTGCGACTGAAAAGCGACATCGTTGACCTCTTCGAAGGCGTTGCCAACGGCGACCTCGACAAGCGCGAGATTGAGTTCGACGAGCGTGCAGCCGTCTGCGTGATGCTCGTCAGCGGCGGTTATCCGCAAGCCTACCAGAAAGGCTACGCAATCAGCGGCATCGAGAATGTGGAGGGAAGTATCGTCTTCCATGCAGGAACAGCGGAAAAGGACGGACAAGTAGTAACAAACGGCGGCAGAGTGATTGCCGTCAGCTCTTACGGCAAGAACAAAGCCGAAGCACTGCAAAAGTCGTTCGAGGAAGCACAGAAAATCCATTTCACCGATAAATACTTCCGCCGCGACATAGGTCAAGACCTTTAACGCGAAAGTTGCCTCGGCACACTCCATGCGCAAGCGAAAGCTGCCTCTTATCCCAGTGTTTTGAATGTCTATTCAAAATAAAGAAAGTGAAGCAAATCCAAACAAAAACATCAGAAAGCCGCCTATCACTGCCAATAACGTCACTCATGGCGTTGTTGGTATGGCTTTTGGGCGGAGCAATAGAGCATCAGCTTTGGATGCCATTCTCATGCTTCGTGGTCAGCTCATACATAATGATTGAGCTGAACACCACTTTCGTGTTGCTGCGCACATACAGCCGCATGGTTTCGTGCGCTTTCATCGTGCTGTCATGCTGCGCCAGCTTCCTTTTCACGGAAACAGACAGCAGCATCGTCTCACTATGCTACGTGGCGATGTTCATGCCACTCTTCAACGGATATCAGGACAAGGAAAGCGTGGGATGGACGTTTTACGCGTTCCTCGCTTTCGGAGTGGCAAGCCTTTTTTGGGTGCAGATGTTCTTTTTCGTGCCAGTGACTTGGATTCTGATGGGTAAATGCCTCCAATCGCTGTCGCTAAGAACATTCATGGCTTCTATTCTCGGAATCATAACCCCCTATTGGTTTGCACTCGTTTACTTCATCTACACCATCGACTACACAACGCCAATGGAGCATTTCCTCAAGCTGGCAGACTTCGGTTCCATTGCCACCGCTACTTCCATCGGCGAATACTGCACAAGCCTAATGGCTTTGGGCATTGAACGACAAGTGTGCTTCGGATTCGTGACGACTCTCTTCATTACGGGTTTCGTGCACAATCTGCGAACAAAGTTCAAGGATAAGATCAACACGAGAATGTACTACGACGTGTTCATAACCTATGGTGTAATGATTATCCTATGCATACTGCTGCAGCCACAGCATTTCGACATGCTCTTCCACCTGCTCATAGTGTGCACAAGTCCTGTGATAGCACACTTCATCACACACACTAAGACATTCATAACCAATATTTCGTTCATCGTGATGACGATAACGGCACTGACAATAATCGTGATGAACATAATAATATAGGCAAATGGCGGCAATAATGGAATTTCTTCTCAGCTACGGCTACATGGGAATGTTGGTGGCTGCATTCCTCGCTGCAAGCATTCTGCCGTTCAGCAGCGAAGCTGTCATGGTGGGATTGCAGGCGGCAGGACTCGACCCGATAATGCTCATAGCTTACGGAACCGTAGGAAATGTGCTCGGAAGCATGTTCAACTATACCATTGGACGACTGGGAAAGATGGAATGGATTGAAAAATACCTTCATGTAAAGAAGGAAGACCTCGACAAGGCACACCGATTCATGGCGGGAAGAGGTGCATGGATGGGACTATTGTCGGTAATTCCTGTCATCGGCGACGTCATTACCGTTGCACTCGGATTGATGAGAGCCAATGTAGTAATTGTAGTAATCAGTGTGACAATAAGCAAACTTCTAAGATACGTGCTCCTCGTGTATGGAGCGAGTTTCTTTGTTTAATGACGATAAAAAATGAAAAAGGCATTTCTACTTCTTTCGGCACTAATGATAATGGTCGCTTGCGGAGAAAAGAAGAGCGACGACAAGACCATTACAGTCACGATAGAACCTTTGCGATATTTTGTCGAGCAACTGGCCGGCGACAAGGTAAAGGTAATAACGTTAGTTCCAAATGGCAGTAGCCCAGAGACATACGAGCCAACGGCTCAACAAATGATAGGATTGAGCAATAGCATGATGTTCGTTAAGGTTGGCAATCTGGGATTTGAACGCACTTGGATGGAGAAAATCAAGCGCATGTCGAAGAATCTCGCCATCACCGACACGTCTGAAGGCATTGCCACCGTGGAAAGCTCTACAAGGGGAGTTACCGACCAGCACACGTGGATGTCGTGTGCCAATGCGCTCGTTGCAGTAAAGAACATTTACAACACGCTGAGAGAGGTCGATCCTGACAACGCATCTTTCTACAAGCAGCGATACGAAACGATGGTGAAGAAGATAAATGCACTGAATAAGGAAATAACAGAGAAGACGGCACCGCTACGTGGCTCTACATTCATCATCTACCACCCTGCCCTAACCTACTTCGCAAAGGAATACGGCCTGCACCAGCTTGCCGTGGAGGAAGACGGACGTGAACCTTCGGCAGCGTCGCTCGCACAGGTGATAGAAAAGGCTAAGGCGGCTAACGTTAAGCTGATGCTCGTACAAAAAGAGTTTGACAAGAGAAATGCAGAGATTGTGGCGAAAGCCCTGCAACTGGAAATGACCACCATCAACCCACTGGCATACCAATGGGACGAGGAAATGAGGCAGATAGGCGAAATCATTGCCTCACAAAATGCTGAAAGGCAGGAAGGAGAATAAGGCATGTCAGCAATAATTACATTACAGAACGCAACGGCAGGATACGACGGACGACCGCAAATCGTCGATGTAAGCCTCGACATCCAGCAGCGCGACTTCGTTGGCATCGTGGGACCTAACGGCGGCGGCAAGACAACCCTACTGAGGGTTATTCTAAAACTGCTGCCAACCATGAAGGGCGAAGTGACCTACTGGCGCAATGGAATGACTACCAAGCAGTTGTCTATCGGCTATCTGCCACAATACAGCAACATCGACCGCGAGTTCCCGATAACCGTAGAAGACACCGTACTGCAGGGGTTGAACGGCAACAAGGGACTATTCACGAAATTCAATGCCACCCACAGGGATAAAGTGCATGAGGCTCTTTGCCGACTGAAAATCGAAGACTTGGCTCAAAACACCATAAAGGAACTGAGCGGAGGACAGTTGCAGAGGGTGCTTTTCGCACGTGCCATAGTGGGAAACCCTGAGGTGCTCGTGCTCGACGAACCAAACACTTACATTGACCAAGACTCCGAACTGATGATGCGCCGACTGGTGAACGAGTTAAACCAACGCTGCGCAATCGTCATGGTCAGCCACGACACCGACTACATTAAAAGCGTAGCCACCAAACTGGTGGAAGTGAATGAAAAAGTCACCATAAGACATTCCATTTAGCATAATTGGTTGATTTGTAACAAAAAAAAACAAAAAAAACTGCTTTTTATTTTTTTATTCTACCTATTTACAGTAACTTTGCACGGTCAAAGGCAGAATAACAAAAAAATAACAGAATAAAGAATGAAACAGTTTAAGTTGGTGGACAACATTCTGGGGTGGCTTTCGTTTGTCATCGCCGCCGTCGTTTATTGTTCCACAATTGAACCGACAGCCAGCTTCTGGGACTGTCCCGAGTTTATTTCTACTGGATACAAGTTGGAAATTGGTCATCCACCCGGCGCACCTTTCTTCATGCTCACAGCCAACTTGTTCTCTCAATTCACAAGCGACCCTTCGCAGGTGGCACGAATGGTAAATATCATGAGTGCACTGCTATCTGCAGCTACCATCATGTTCCTCTTCTGGAGCATCTCCCACCTGACGAGAAAGCTGCTCATCAACGACTGGAAAGAACTCACTCTGCCCAAGGCAATAGCCATAGAGGCATCGGGTCTTGTCGGTGCACTCATCTACACGTTCAGCGACACCTTCTGGTTCAGTGCCGTAGAGGGTGAGGTGTATGCCTACTCCTCTGCGTTCACGGCTGTGGTGTTCTGGCTCATATTGAAATGGGAGGACCAAGCCGACGAGCCACACAGCGACCGTTGGCTCATTCTTATCATGTACATGACCGGCTTGTCGATAGGAGTTCACCTACTCAACTTGCTTTGCGTTCCTGCCATCGTGTTGGTTTACTACTACCGCAAGTTCCCAAAGCCCGACGGTAAGGGCGACCTCCGCGGCTCGCTTTTTGCATTGGGCATCTCGGTAGTTATACTGGCGGCTGTACTCTATGGTGTCGTTCCCGGCATCGTGAGAGTAGGCGGTTGGTTTGAGCTATTCTTCGTCAACACTCTCGGATGTCCGTTCAACACAGGCGAGATTATCTACATCTTCGCACTCATTGCCTGCATTATCTGGGCAATATGGGAAACCTATAACGACACCAACGAGAAACGTCAGAACATTGCCTACCTTACATCAATCGGTATGCTCGGCATACCATTCTACGGCTACGGATGGAGCTCGGTGGTGATAGGTATCATCGTTCTCGCTATCCTCTGGTTTGTACTGAAATACAAGAACAAGAAAGGCGTAGCACTCGTGTCGGCTCGCATCAAGAACACATCGTTGCTCTGTATGCTGATGCTTATGATTGGATATTCGAGCTATGCACTCATTGTAATACGTTCATCTGCCAACCCTCCAATGGATCAGAACTCCCCGGAGGACATCTTCACACTTGGCGAATATCTCAGCCGTGAGCAATATGGTTCGCGTCCACTTTTCTACGGACAGGCATACACCTCACAGGTAGCACTTGAAAAAGACGGCGACATGTGCCGTCCAGTGGCTAAGAAGGGAGCACCCGTTTACCAGCGCAAGGAAAAGGCATCTAAGGACGAGAAGGACTCATACTTCGTGGTTCGAACAAAGGACGACTACCAATACGCTCAAAACATGTTTTTCCCACGCATGTACAGCTCAGCACATTCAGGTGCATACGAGAGCTGGATGGGAGGCGTTGAAGGCAGTGAAGTGCCATACGACCGCTGCGGCGAAATGATTGGCGTGAAGATGCCTTCGCAGTTGGAAAACATCCGATTCTTCCTTTCATATCAGTGCAACTTCATGTACTGGCGCTATTTCATGTGGAACTTCGCAGGTCGTCAGAACGACCTTCAAGGCAACGGCGAACTGGAGCATGGCAACTGGATAACCGGTTTCGACTGGTTCGACAACATGCGACTGGGCGACCAGTCGAAGCTGCCCGACGAATTGAAGGAAAACAAGGGACACAACGTGTTCTACTGTCTGCCGCTGATTCTCGGTCTTATAGGACTATTCTGGCAGTCGCTACGTAAGGGACAGAAGGGCATCCGTCAGTTCTGGGTTGTCTTCTTCCTCTTCTTCATGACGGGACTTGCCATCGTGGTTTACCTCAACCAGACACCGATGCAGCCACGCGAACGCGACTATGCCTACGCAGGTTCGTTCTATGCTTTCGCCATTTGGTGCGGTATGGGCGTTGCTGCCATCATCGAGGAGCTTACCAGACGACTGAAGCGTCAGCATCTTGCCATTGCAGCGTTGGTTTCAGTGGTTGCATTGCTTGTTCCTGTGCAGATGGCATCGCAGACATGGGACGACCATGACCGCAGCGGACGCTTCACCTGCCGCGACTTCGGACAGAACTACCTCAGCTCACTTCAAGAGACAGGCTACCCGATAATTTTCACCAATGGCGACAACGACACCTTCCCTCTCTGGTATAACCAGGACGTTGAAGGCTTCCGCACCGATGCACGCGTCTGCAACCTCAGCTATCTACAGACCGACTGGTACATCGACCAGATGTGCCGACCTGCCTACGACTCTCCAAAGGTACCAATCACATGGAGCCGCCTGCAGTATTGCGCCGGCACTAATGAATATGTAGTTATCGACTCTTCAATAAAGGACTTCATCAACCAATGGTATGCCGAAGACCCAGAAGAAGCTAAAAAAGTTTTCGGCGACAATCCGTTTGAGCTGAAGAACATCTTGAAGGACTGGGTTCGCAACGAGGTTAGTCCTGAGAAGCGTGAGGTGATGAAGATATTGGCTGGCGACAGAGGCAACGTACACGTCATTCCTACTGATACCGTTTATGTAACCATCGACAAGGAGGCAGTAAGGAAGAGCGGCATGATGATGGCTGCCGACTCAATACCCGACCGCATGGTAATATCACTCAAGGGTAAGAGCGCCCTCTACAAAGGCGACCTCATGATGCTCGAAATGATTGCACAGTGCAACTGGACTCGTCCAATCTACGTAGCGATGACCGTCGGAGAGGAGAACTACATGAACCTCGGCGACAACTTCGTACAGGAGGGACTCGTGAACCGCATCACTCCGTTCACCACCAACGTGCAGGGTGCAAAGAACTTCGACACAAAGAGGTCATACGAAAATATGATGAAGAAATTCAAGTTCGGAGGACTTGAAAAGCCGGGCATCTACCTCGACGAAACGGTGATGAGAATGTGTTACACACACCGACGCATCTTCGTGCAGCTTGCAATGAAACTCATTGAGGAGAATGACTTCAAGAAGGCTGGCGAGGTGCTGAATTACCTCGACAAGCACATTCCTTCCTACAATGTTCCCGTAAGCTATATGTCTGGATCGTTCGACGAGGCTCGGGCCTACGCTGCCATTGGACAGAAACAGAAAGCTATGGAACTTTACAAGCAACTATGGAAAAAGTCTGAACAGTATCTCACATGGTACTGCAGTCTCGACAGGATGCGTTTCCTTAGCTCACAGCGCGACTGCATGACTCACCTCTACATCCTCCAACAGATAGTTTTCGGCACGGAGAACATCGACGCGAAGTGGAGTGACGCACAAGGCAAGAAACTTGAAGTGCTTATGAACACATATCAGAGCAAAGGCGGAGGTTACGGTTCCGCCTCTGACGAAAGATATGAAGATTCAGAAGAATAGGCACACAAGTGGCATTGAATTGGCTTAACAAAAACAGACTATCGTATGATTATCGAGCAACCTGCGATGTGGCTTAGATGGCTCTATCCAAGAGCTACATGGAGAATGGACAAGAACGTGAAGGCGGTTTACCTCACCTTCGACGATGGTCCAATACCCGAAGCTACACCGTTCATTCTCGACACGCTCGCCGAATATGACATAAAAGCCACATTCTTCATGGTGGGCGACAACGTCAGAAAATATCCAGAATTATATGAAAAGGTCGTGGCTGCCGGACATCGCATCGGCAACCACACCTTTAACCATATAGCAGGTTTCCGACACACCATTCATACGTATAGTGCAAATGCAAGCAAGGCTGACGAACTGCTACACACAAATCTCTTTCGACCGCCACACGGCTGGATGAGACTCGACCAGTATTTCTGGCTTGGCAGAAAATACCGAATAGTAATGTGGGACCTTGTAACACGCGACTATTCCAAATGGATGACTGCAGAGGGTGTACTAAACAACGTGAAACGATATGTTCGCAATGGTTCGATAATAACATTCCACGACTCTCTGAAAAGCATCGACAAACTTCATTATGCATTGCCCGAGGCCATAAAGTGGCTAAAGGCCGAAGGCTATGAATTCAAGGTTTTCGACTGACAACAAGGGCAGAAAGATTTCACGAACAATTTAAATCCAGATAAGTATGAAAAAGATTGTATTTTTACTTATTGCCGCTTTCATCACCGTATCGTCTTCGACTGCACAGACGTGGCGGCAGTCTTCAAACAGCAATAACAATAGGGACAGCTGGCAATACGATAACCAGTTTTACTACGGACTGAGACTCGGACTCGCAGTCTCAACCATCAACAGCGACGATGCAAGGCTCGATGCCCCCGGCTCACGCTCAGGACTCAACCTCGGAGCAGTATTTGGATATGAACTGTCAAGCGGACTACCTGTTTTCCTCGAGTCAGGACTTTTCTACACCGAGAAGGGAGGCAAATACACCAAGCAGGGCTGTAACTTGAAGTACAACCTCAACTACCTGAAGTTGCCAATCGTAGTGAAATACAACATTGAACTTGACGACCCGTTCTGCATCACCCCCTTCGCAGGAGGATATTTAGCGTACGGAATCAGCGGAAAGATCAAGGACTACACCACAAGGGAGTCGATCAAGGCATTCTCTGACTTCAACTTCAAGCGTTTCGACGGAGGTCTTACCATAGGATGCGGCTTCAGCTATCAAATAGTATATGCAGAACTGTCATACGATTTCGGACTTTCGAACAACAGTCAGGACGAATTCGGCTCATGCCACAATGGGACTCTTAACTTAAACTTCGGTGTTAATTTCTGACAATGAAAACTATTAACGCAAAGGTATTTCGCCCCAAATTACTGGAAACTCTAAAGAACTACAATCGACAGAGTTTCATGTCCGACCTCATGGCAGGTATCATCGTCGGCATCGTAGCCCTGCCATTGGCAATCGCATTCGGTATAGCCTCAGGAGTGTCACCGGAGAAAGGCATCATTACTGCTATTGTTGCAGGACTCGTCATTTCAGTATTCGGAGGAAGCAAGGTGCAGATTGGCGGTCCTACAGGAGCGTTCATCATCATCATCTACGGCATCATACAACAATATGGCATTGAAGGGCTTACAATAGCCACGCTCATGGCTGGAGCCTTTCTCGTCCTATTCGGTACGCTCAGACTTGGAACGATAATAAAGTATATTCCCTACCCCATTGTAGTAGGATTCACAAGTGGTATTGCAGTAACCATCTTCACCACACAAATAAAGGATCTTTTCGGCCTCTCGCTTACCGAGGTTCCATCAGACTTCATCGAGAAGTGGTGGGTATATATCACCAATTTCAACACCATCGACCCATGGTGTGCGATGGTGGGAATACTCAGTGTGGCAGTCATTGCCATGACACCTCGCTTCAGTAAGAAGATTCCTGGCTCGCTCGTTGCCATCATTCTCTTCACCGTTGTGGCTCTGCTGCTGAAGAACTTTGCAGGAGTAACCACCATTGAGACCATCGGCGACCGCTTCGCCATCAGCAACGAACTGCCTGCTGCACAAGTTCCTGAAATGAATTGGGAGACCATTAAAAGCCTCGTCTCTCCTGCCCTCACCATAGCAATCCTCGGTGCTATTGAGTCGCTGCTCTCAGCAACAGTTGCCGACGGTGTCGTTGGCGACCATCACGATTCTAACACCGAACTCATTGCACAGGGAATTGCAAACATTGCATCGCCACTTTTCGGAGGTATTCCTGCCACAGGAGCTATCGCCCGTACAATGACAAACATCAACAACGGCGGACGCACGCCAATTGCGGGAATAATCCACGCCGGTGTTCTGCTGCTCATCTTCCTCTTCCTCATGCCGTTGGCACAATACATCCCTATGGCTTGTCTCGCCGGCGTGCTCGTGGTGGTAAGCTACGGAATGAGTGGTTGGCGTTCGTTCATTGCCCTTACAAAGAATCCTAAGAGCGACGTCACCGTATTGTTCATAACCTTCTTCCTCACCATCATCTTCGACCTCACCATTGCCATCGAAGTTGGACTCATCATCGCCTGTCTCCTATTCATGCGTCGTATGTCGGAGACAACTGACGTGAAGGTGATACTCGACGAGATTGACCCCAATCAGGAAAGTGAACTGAGCCAAGGCAACCTCGAACATCTCACCATCCCTGAAGGTGTTGAGGTTTACGAGATTAACGGTCCATACTTCTTCGGAGCCGGTAACCGATTCGAGGAGATAATGGCAGCCTTCGGCGACCGACCCAAAGTCCGCATCATCCGAATGCGTAAAGTGCCGTTTGTCGATTCCACTGGCATCCACAACCTCACCAACCTCTGCATCATGAGCAAGAACGAGGGAATTGAAATAGTTCTCTCCGGCGTTACGGAGAAGGTGCACAACACCCTTGCCCATGCCGACTTCTACAATCATGTGCCACAAGAGAACATCTGTAGCCACATTAACATCGCACTTGAAAGGGCAAAGGAAATACTTGGAAATGAAGAATGAAGAATGAAGAATGAAGAATGAAGAATTAAAAATTAAAAATTAAGAATTAAAAATTAAGAATTAAGAAACGGAGTTCGACGAAGTCAATGATAGAACTTAAAGACCTTACAATAGGATACACTGGCAAAAAGCAGCAGACCGTAATAGCGTCTGGCATCAATGCCACGATAAACAGCGGACAGCTTACATGCCTTCTGGGTCCCAACGGTGTGGGAAAATCCACACTGTTGAAGACCTTGACGGCTTTCCTTCCAAAGCTGTCGGGACAAATCATCATCGACGGAAACGACATTGAAAGCTACACCGAAAAGCAGCTGGCACGCAAGATAGGAGTAGTGCTCACTGAACGCACCAACGTGCAGAACATGACAGTGGCTGAACTCGTATCACTTGGACGCAGTCCATACACAGGCTTTTGGGGACGACTTGACGACGATGACAAGGCTATGGTTGACGAAGCCATGCGACAAGCCGGCATTGACCATCTTTCACAGCGTTTTGTAGATACACTCAGCGACGGCGAACGCCAACGCGCCATGATAGCAAAGGCATTGGCGCAAAACACGCCGCTAATATGCCTCGACGAGCCAACCTCATTCCTCGACTTCCAAAGCAAGGTGGAGATGCTGCGCCTACTACGACAACTGAGCAGCAAGAACGGAAAGACCATATTCCTCTCCACGCACGACGTGGAACTTGCACTGCAAATGGCCGACAACCTGTGGCTGATGGAAAAGAACCGAAACCTGAACATCGGCACTCCACGCCAACTCGCCGACAATGGCAGCCTCAACCGTTTCTTCGACAACGATTTCATTTCTTTCGACCCAACGTCAATGCGTCTCGTAATCGAGACATAGAGTGGCACGGACTATCGACTCTCACATTTATATTTACAATAACTTGAAAGAAATAGAAACACACCCATTCGAGCCTTTTTTGCCAAAGAACGCAAAATTGCTTATGCTCGGAACCTTTCCTCCATCGGAAAAACGATGGTGCATGAAGTTTTACTATCCCAATTTCACTAACGACATGTGGAGGATTTTTGGGATATGCTTCTTCAACGACAAAGACCACTTCGTCTTGAAAGAAGAAAAGCGATATGACCTAAAAGCAATCATTCCATTCCTTACTGAAAAGGGTATTGCACTGTTCGACACTGCGACCAAGGTGCATAGAACCAAGAACAATGCTTCCGACAAAGACCTTGAAATTATCGAGGTTACGGATGTTGTAGCCATGCTCAATTCCTTGCCTCAGTGCAAGGCTGTTGTTACAGCCGGACAGCTCGCCACTACAACATTCTGCCAACAATTCGGAATACAGCCCCCTAAAGTGGGTGAATTCGTTGAGTTCCCATTACCCCACTCTGTCCGTACTCTTAGACTTTACCGTATGCCAAGTTCGTCGCGTGCCTATCCCATGAAACCGGAAAAGAAGGCGGCTGAATACGCCAAAGTCTTCAGTCTCCTGTAGCTTCTCCTCTCGATAGTCGCAAATACATTGGGCACCATCGAGATAACAATCCGTGTTGTCTGGCTTGACAAATCCTATCAGTAGGTTTTTCGTCATATCCAGCTTGAATTGTCTCTTGGGAACATTCACCTTCAGTTTTGTGTCAATGTCAGCAAACAATTCAAGATTAAGTCTTGGCAAGGTATCACGCTTCATGTCGATAGGTCTTGTCGAAACAGGTTCCTTCTCATATATGAACCTATAAAGACGGCTCAGTAGAAAATTAGTGGGGATAAATTTCTACAGACCTCATCCCTGCGCCTCACGCCTGAAAAGTTGGCAGCCTTCGACAATGACTATTCTCAAATCCACTTGATGGGACATCGTGCCGACGCCTTCACGGAGAGTCAGATAGACAAATAAAATAACATGAGTTCGATGAATGATTGCCCGGAATACAGTCTCAAAAAAGTATGTCAACATAAATAACGTTAGTTCGACGAAATTCCCTTTATATCTATGCCAACGACTGGGAGTGTGGGCGTCCCGCCCGCACCATGCGCACCATCAGGCGAAAAAATTGACGGCTGGGGGATAACCTTGTAGGCGAGGTGCGGGCGGGACGCCCGAAGCCCCCTCCAGCTCCCCCAAGGGGGAGAGCCACATTGGCGCTTCCACTGTGCGCAGCCATCACTCCCCCAAGGGGGAGCCGGAGGGGCCTTTAATTGATTTCATCGAACTCACGTTAAATTAACTTGGCAACCTGTTTTATGAATAAGACGATAAGTAGTCAACCTAAATAGTTAAACTACAGTTATGCATTGTCTCTCTCTGTTTGAAAGACTAATCGAAGAACAGTTACATAATATGCCTTAAAGAAAAACCACAAAGTCTGTTTTGTAAATTTTTGTCTCTCTACAGCCTTCGGGATGGTTTCGGGATGTGTTCGGGACGCTCACTTGCGTTTGTAAAATTTTTCTCGCTACGATTAAGACCGACAGGACAATAGCAAATTTCCACCACCTCCTTATTCCAAAACGCTACACGCTACAGTGCTACAATTGAAAATACACCCTTGTTCTTGCTTAAACCATCAAGAGAAAATAACTGTAGCACTGTAGCGTGTAGCGCAACATGACAGTTATGCCATAAAGATTGTATAGTTACCTTGTAAACTTAAGCTTTTGAACCTATGCATACAATCCGTATATAATAAAGGTCACGTATACACTTCTCCTTAATAATAAATAAATGGAGTCTTTATTACCCTTATTGAAACTTATAGACACCTCGCTAATACTACCTTCAATAGCAAAGACAGAGACAGTGTTGTCTTTGCCCATAAATAAGAATGCTTTAGCCATTAATGCGTCATCGACCACCAATTTTCCAGTTAAACACTCACCCTTTTCGTCAAGTATCCTATATATCTGTCACCACAACATCCCTTTCTTTTCTTCTATTCTGCCCATGCGGCTCAACGCGCAAGAAACCGAAGAATCCTGACACGGAAATCCTCCAACCATAAGATCGTGATTAGGAAATTCAGCAGTCGGTACAAGGTTGATTTCCTGATTGCTATTGTCCTTTCACCCCGAAACGAGCCTAATAAACCAAGAAAGCATCTTGATGAACAGTAGAAGGTTCCCTTTGGTTGCTCCATATTGTCTCGAATACGTCCGAAGCACCTTCCTATCCAATGCGGAAACTACCCACACCAGCGAAAAAGTTCGACTACTTTTATATGGTTTATTCTATATTGATTTAACATAACTTTGCGTCAAAATGACCTTATTAGTAAAATTATCGTTAAAATACCAACACTCAAAGATATTTAGTTAGTCTTAATTCACCTTTGATCTTTTTTGATCAATAAATATAAAAAACGATCTAATATATATTAATTCGATATTTATTTGTTACTTTGCATTGAAAAAGTTAAAGTCACATTTATAGGTTGACTGAAAACTATTTATTAACGAACAACTACCTAATAAAGGCAGCTGACTATACAATAAATAACAATGGCAAAGGCAAAACCATTTATTAAATGGGTTGGAGGTAAAACACAGTTGTTGTCACAACTTGACAATCTTCTCCCGGCAAATTTTGAATTCACCAATGAAGTAACTTACATTGAACCTTTTGTTGGTGGTGGAGCAATGCTGTTCTATATGCTTCAGCGATATCCAAACATACAGAGAGCAGTCATTAACGACATCAACTCTGACTTAGTGATATGTTACAAAACAGTAAGAGACTATCCCGATGAACTTTTGGAATCGCTTAAAGACATTCAAAATGCCTACAATGAACTTAAAACAGAAGATGACAGAAAGAATTTTTATTTAGCTGTACGAGATAGATACAACGAGAAGAATCTTGATCCAATCGAAAATACAACAAAATTTTTCTTCCTTAATAGGACTTGCTTCAATGGATTGTATAGAGTAAACAAAAGGGGACTGTTCAATGTTCCTTTTGGCAAATATATCAATCCACAAATATTTGACGAGGAAACAATTCATATTGACAGTGAACTTCTGCAACGGGTAGAGATACTAAGCGGTGATTTCGAGAGAACTTTTGAATATGCCAATGGCAATACATTATTCTACTTCGACCCGCCATATAGACCTCTGAGCAACACATCAAGTTTCAATGATTATACCAAAGAATCATTCAACGATGAAGCTCAAATACGCTTGAAAGAGTATTGTGACAGAATTCATCAAGCTGGATATCTCTTCATGCTCAGTAATTCTGACTGCAAGGGGAAAAACGAAGAAGACAATTTCTTTGAAGTTTTGTATGCAAAATATAATATCGAACGTGTATGGGCGGCAAGATACATTAATTCAAATCCGTCGAAAAGAGGAAAACTCACGGAGATTTTGGTACATAACTATAATGAAACAAAGCTAAATGCAAATATTAAGGAATATCCGGTATTTGTAGCAGAAGAAATAGTAATATAACTCAACTTTCCCACCACATTGAAATAGCAGTAAACATGATATTACTTCATGATATTCAGTCCTTTGGATGCGCAGCGCTGGGGGTGTGGGCGTTGGATATTCAACTACATTAAATGGTGGAAAACTTCAGTAATAAAAGAATTAATATGGCAAAGCATTTCGATATATTTATGTCTCAACTTCAAGAGACGAACCAAAGTTTAGACTATTTCTGTGACTTCGACAAAATTTCACAGAACGTGGAGAATATAAAATTAAGCCTTTGTATGCTCAATAGTTTGATTGGAGCAAAAGACATGAGAAAAGCTGTTGAAACGATATGGAATCGTGACAAATCTGCATTTAACGTCATGGATATTCTTATTGCTGTAAGAAGCGAAGGTAAGAAGAAGGTTCTTAATTCTTTTGGAGAATGCATCATACTCGACACTCTTTTTTCCTCAGTAGATGGAGTGATGGAATACCTTGACAACACAGGACTGTACGACATTTTCCAACAACAGAAAATAAAAGATCTTGTGGATTATGTTTTTGGTATAGAGACCGGCTTGGACTCCAATGCCCGTAAAAATCGAAGTGGTCATATCATGGAAGGGATGGTCGCAAAGATTCTATCAAAGCATAACATCCCATATCGCCAAGAAGTATATTCAAGCGAATGGCCTGAGATTACAGAAGTGTTAGGAGACGATGAGAAGCGTTTTGATTTTGTTGTCGAGACTTCTGATAAAACATATCTTATTGAAGTAAACTTCTATAGTGGAGGTGGTTCAAAGCTCAATGAGGTTGCCCGTTCATATTCCGATATTGCTCCGAAAATCAACTCTGTACCAGGGTTTGAATTCGTTTGGATTACAGACGGTATTGGATGGAAAAGTGCAAAGAATAAGCTTCAAGAAGCATATAACATCATTCCGAGTATTTATAATTTGACAAACATAACTGATTTTTTAAATAAGGTATTACTATGATAAGCAGTAAAGTAATTGAAACATTAACCCCTTTATTTGAAATAATCAAGAATGCCAAGGGGAAAACGATTTCACAAATAAAAGACCAATTATTCATTAATGATAAATGCAAAATGAAGAAAGGTGCTTCTGGCCTTATTATCGAGAACCTACTTGGTATTGAAAATAACAATCGAGACGAGGCTGATATTCCACAAATTGGTTGTGAAGTAAAAATTCTTCCATTACAATTAAATAAGAATGGTGTAGTTAAGGCTAAGGAACCAACGGCGATTCAGATGATAAATTATTGTGAAGTTGCCAAAGAAACATGGGAAACTGCCAAACTGAGAAGTAAGATTAACTTAACTTTTTGGGTTGTATATCTTGCAAAAGAAAATGGCAAGGCAAAAAAACAAGATGATTATGTAATCGTTGATTATTTCCTTGGGCATCCAAACAATATACAGAATGCGATTTTTAAGTCTGATTGGGAAGAAATACAAGAATATATTCTTCGTGGTGATGCCGATAAACTATCTTGTAGTATGGGTACGTATTTAGAACCGAAAACAAAAGGTGCTAATAATAGAGATAAAACAGATGCCCCATATGGTAAAGGGGGAACTATACGTGCCAGAAGACGAGCATTTTATTATAAAAAGAATTTCACAAATACTCAAATAATTCCCAAACTTGATTTGTCTTCAATAAAAAATGGTTAGTTCATACTATACATCTCCAAACATGGACTTTCTTCTCGCTAATGGCGACTCGTTTACTCTTCTCAACGATTTCGATTTCAAGTTCGACATGATATTCGCCGACCCGCCATATTTCCTTTCCAACGGCGGCATTTCGTTGCAGAGCGGGAAGGTGGTGTGCGTTGACAAGGGAGAATGGGACAAGGGTAAATCACCGGAGGAGATGAGGGACTTCAACATGCAGTGGCTCCGCCTTTGCCGCGACAAACTGAAGGACAACGGAACTATATGGATAAGCGGAACCTACCATAACATATTCTCCGTGGCAAACAGCTTGACGGAACTGGGATATAAAATACTGAACGTAGTGACATGGCAGAAGACCAACCCTCCATGCAACATCTCCTGTCGTTTTTTCACTTACTCCACAGAATTCGTCATTTGGGCAAGGAAAGAGAAAAAGGTGGCGCACAAATTCAACTATGAGCTGATGAAACGATTGAACGACGGAAAACAGATGACCGACGTATGGAGATTACCGGCAATAGGACGGTGGGAGAAGTCGTGCGGCAAACATCCAACACAAAAGCCACTATCGCTGCTGACGCGCATAATACTGTCTTGCACCGACAAAGGCGACTGGGTGTTCGACCCTTTCTGCGGCAGCGGAACGACGGGCATTGCCGCCAACCTGTGCGAACGCCGCTTCTGTGGCATAGAGCGTGAAGAAGAATTCTGCAATATGGCAAAGTCAAGGCGCGAGGAAATAGAGAACCTACGAGTGCGTGCCGACCTAAAAAGTCACATCGCTGACTTCAGAACACTCAGTAAAGAACAGCAGCTCGACTTCTTTGCAAGTGAGCCTTTGGCAGACGAGAGGTTACCGTTTGCATAAATTTGTATTTGAAGTTTTGATGACTTGACGCAACGTTATGCTTTAATCACTGTAACGTTGCGTTTCTAAATCCCCTACGTTGTATATTTAAATTATATGACAACACTAACTGTTTTCCCAAAGAGGACATTGTACACTAATATTACAGTTCCCTATAGGCTGCTGGCGATAGTCCTGTGATGCGCTTGAAATATTTACCGAAGAACGACTGCGAAGGAAAGGCGAGTTCTTGGCTTATCTGCTGGACGGTCAACGAACTGCCCTTTAGCATAGCCCGAGCATCGCTCACAACATAGTCGTCTATCCAATCGCCTGGAGTCTTTCCACTCACACGCTTTATCACTGCAGACAAATGTCCTGCCGAGACATTGAGACGCTCAGCATAGTATGCTACCTTGCGCTCACGCCGATAGCTCGTCTTCACCTCGTTAATAAACCGTTGCATCAACGTCTCGTCAGTTGAAAAATGGCGTGTGGCTGACAATTGGTATAGGTAGGAGCCTATGCCGTAGAAGAAGGCGCAGGTAAGGTGGTGCAGCGTCTCGCGCTGATATGGGCGTTCGGTCTCAAGCAGCCGATGAACCATCTTGCAGTATATCAACATCGCATCAAGTTGCTGTGGCAACAACTGCAATACGGGACAGTCGCGAAGCAAAAGGTCGAGTCGGAAATTGTAGGGTAAGCCTAATGACTGTACAAAGCTGTTGCTCATGGCTATGCCTATACCCCTGAAGTCACGGCTCATGCTGTGCTGCTCCAAAAGCTGTCCAGGCACATTGACCGCCATTTGCTGCGGCTGCAGACGGCATGGCATAAGGTCGATGTTTCCCTCTGCACCGCCCTCAAGACAGATGCAGCAACCATAGCCATCCATGCGAAACGGATAGCCTCTCTGTTGACTATAAGTCACCTCGTAGATGTAGAAGTCATCGCCCAAAGCACGCCTCTCGCCATGCAATGCCTCTATGCTCCCAAGCAGATCAAGATGTTCCAAATGATTCATGAATATGACGTTTTGGCTGCAAAATTACAATAAAACGACCAAATCACCATAGGAAACATTACAAATCGTCCAACATTACCATAAAACAGACCTTGTGCGACCCGCTTTTTGGCAATAACTTTGCAGCCAAAAACAAATAGACACATGAACAACAACTTTTTTAGACACTTCACAGTGGCAGTTGCCCTTGCCGCTACACTACACTGCCATGCACAAGCTATCACCGACTCGCTTGCCGAGGACTTCCGTACCATTGCAGCAAAGAATTTCTCGCGCTATAGAACTGTAAACCTCTCATGGGAAATGAAAACCGACCACGACTACACGCTCAACATCGGAGTGTCATACAGCTTGTTCAAATGACGAGTGTATTTTCATTCTTGCCAATTTGACATTCTATTTTTAGCCATGCAGGTCGAACTTTTTCGGAGATTTTCGCCAATCTGCCAATCGCCTTATATATAGGCGAATTGGCAAATTGGCAATGGCATCTTTTCTCCGTGGAGTTAGAAGAATGGCAATCACTGCCAACATCGTTTGGCAATTGGCAATCACTCTATATTGGAAAGCGAAAAGAGACACCCACACTCCCCATACGTCTGACGTTACGTTGCCGACAACGCAACGTTGGGTTTTCAGAAGCGCAACGTTACGTTTGCCGAGAAGTAACGTTGCATTAAAAATACCATTTTACCACCGCCGCAGACATAGAGAACATATCCCTGACATCGGATTTCTGGGAGGAGATAGAGTAGAATAATCCAAGATGTGTTCAATGGACTGAACATATTTACGACAAGAATGTTCAGCCTATTGAACATATTTAACTAAAAAATGTATTGCTGATTGAACATTTTTTGTAATTTTGCAACCGATACAACAATCAAACAAGGGAGCAAAATGGAAACATTGGTCACCAGGAGACGGCTCGTTTACCATTCTGCCACAATGAACCAAAGTACCTGTCCCTCTGCCCCCTCGCCAACGACTGGGAGTGTGGGCGTCCCGCCCGCACCCTGCGCACCATCGACCTCAAATCTTAGGCGGTAGATATTACCTTTTAGGCAAGGTGCGGGCGGGACGCCCACACTCCCAGTGCTGCGCCTACTATAGGCGGTTGTACAGGATAGGACGTTTCTATTTCCCTGCCCTGTCCTCCTCAAAATAGTTACCTTCCTCCATGCAGCGACCTTCAGCCAAGCACGCATTATATCTCACCCTCGCCTGACGTTCGCGTCTGAACATCTCACGCGTTCCCTCTGCATCTTCCGCAAACGAGAGGTGATTGTCGATGTTCATCTGCCCTGCCATTCCTTCAACATCGAGATTGTCGGTGCCAATGAGGGTAAATGTCCAGCCCTGCTTCTTCATCTTGTCGATGAGTGTCTTTATCATTCGCAGATTATACTCCTCCGAAGAGTTCTCCTCACCATCGGTTATGATTGTCACGAGGACACTGTCGTCTGCCATTGTCTGGGCGTTGAGCTTTGAGATGGCAATACCAATGGCATCGTAGAGCGGTGTACCTCCACAGGGATTGTAGTCATTGGCGCTGAGAAGGTTTGCCGTTTCTGCCTTCACATTGTCATATTTCAATGTTTTGTGGTTGCTGTCGAACGTGAGCAGCGATATGCGTTGCTCCATCTCAGGATGCACTTTCTGCATCTTCTTCACCGTTTCTATCGTCTCGTTCAATCCTGCGAGAGCCTGTTTCTTTATTATAGTCATAGAACCACTCTCATCTACGATAATCATGTTGAATACTCTTTTCATAGTTTTTTCTTTTTTTCGTGTTAAACTTCTGTTGTGAACTTAATTTTTCGACGTCGTTTGTCTTTTAAAAGAATGGAAACAGAAAAAATTAAGCAGAAGATGAAGAATAATGAAAAAAAACTTGTAAATTTGCCATCACATACAGGCAACAAACAGTTAAATATGGAGAAGAATGACATTTATTTGCTGAGTGACTCGGAGATAGTGGAAGGGTTGAAGAACAAGGACAGTAGAGTGACAAGGGAGTATTTCTACAAATACTGCCGCATAGCATACGCTATATATAATAGGAAATATAACCTTGAGTGGAAACCAGGGCTCGACTTCTATAGCATAGCGCATGAATACTATCTGTCGCTCGACCGTCACGACTTCCGACAGCTCGACGACCGCAATCCCTCTGTGTCGCTGAAGACATGGATGGTCAACGGATTCCGTTTCGTGCTTCTCGACCGCCTAAAGGCATATAGAAAAGAATTCGCCATAGACAGCATTGACGAACGAGTTGGCAAATCGAACTTGAAGTTTGACATTGCCGACAATGACTTCAAACACGAAGTGCGCAAGATGGTGGAAGAAGCATGCAACGCTTTATACGGTCGCGACCATCGCACTTCCATCATCATGAAAATGCTGCTCGTAGAAGGCTTCAAGGCAAAAGATGTTGCAGCACAGATGGGCATGACACCGTCAGCAGTATCACAACGCTACCATAAGATTCTCGACGAGATAATCATACCTTATTTCAAGCACAACTACGACGGTGGGCTGTATGCGACAAGTGCATGCAAATGTATGTCAGAAAGCGAAGATTTCGATTATTCACCAAATACACTATACGATATGAAAGCAATCAACAAGGAAGGTCGCGTGACCCCCGACTTCATCACGACTCTAAAGCCCAACGAGGTGTTTGTATTCGGCAGCAATCTTGCCGGTATGCACGGAGGCGGTGCCGCACGCATCGCACGTATCAAATTCGGTGCCGTGATGGGCAACGGCGACGGCATGCAAGGTCAGAGCTATGCCATTCCCACAATGCAGGGAGGAATAGAAACCATCCGTCCTTACGTCGATAAGTTCATCGCCTACGCTCGTCAACACTCTGAGCAGCAGTTCCTTGTCACCCGCATAGGCTGCGGCATTGCCGGCTTCACTCCCGACGAGATAGCTCCCCTGTTTGCCGCCGCTGCAGAAGTGGAAAACATCTCCCTGCCATCGGATTTTTGGACGGAAATAGAGTAGAACACTTCATCAATGAATTAATGAAACAAAAACAATAGAAATATGGAAAAGAAAGACGAATTTGAGGGAATACCTCGCAGCAATCCACATTTTGTTCTCTGCTACTCTGACAAGGTAGAGGACTTTGGATGGACAAAAGAATATGTGGAAGATGTTTTTGAACTTTTAAATGAATATCCCGATTCTGAGGATCTTGAAGATGATAACTTTCAGAATGATATTGGTATTATGTTTGAAAACGGATTCTTTGGTTCTAAGAACATGCAAGAAGCAGTCATGTGGTACGAGAAATCTGCTGCTCAAGGCAATGACTTGGCTAAAAGTAATCTTGCAGATATTTTGCGTAAGGGAACTAATGGTTATCCCGTTGACTTGAAGCGTGCCTTTGAAATTTATAAGTCCTGTGGTTTGCCCTACGCTCACTATAGAGTTGGCGAGTTTTATGAGAAAGGTTGGGGTACAGAAGTAAATATTGCCGAAGCCAAGCGCTATTATCGACTTGCTTACCAAGAGGGTCATCCCTTGGCAAGGAAAAAACTGGAAGTATTTAATTTTAACGTGAGTTCGATGAAATTCCCTTTATAATGCGCCAATGACTGGGAGTGTGGGCGTCCCGCCCGCACCTCGACGTATAAGCAATATCCAAATAGCCGACATTTACGTCTGATTGAGCACAAGGTGCGGGCGAGACGCCCACACTCCCAGTGTAAGTCCCCTCCATCTTCCCCAAGGGGGAGCAAGTTACCACACTGCCTAATATCAAGAGATCTACCATCAGCTGAATGTTGCCGATAGACACCGTCTCCCGACTAAAATAGGGGCGGTTTATAAGGAAAGGGAATTTCATCGAACTCACGTTATAATACATATTTTCGGGGATTTGTTGTAATCTGAAATCGAGTGATTTTGGGGAGTAGTACTTCAGATTTTCATTCGAATTTATTGTTATGCGGAAAGGTTCATATAACAAAGATTTGGGGATTTTCCTACATTTTCGGGAAAAAGATTTGGGGATTTCCGTTTTTCTTTGTGTTTTTGCACCAAAATTTCAATATATAATCGTAATGGAATATGGTGTTTAAGAGAAAGATTTACGACAAAATGCTCAAATGGAAAAATGAGCAAAACGGCAGGACTGCGTTTTTGATTAAGGGAGCAAGACAAGGATGTGATATTCCTGCCTGTATATCTCGTGCCTTTCTTAGGCTAAAATAACGGACGTTAAATAACTTGTTATTACTCTCCATTATATATAATAAATATTAAAAACGTGAGATATGTCACGTTTTTAATAGGGAAAATGTGTAATTTTGCCACAAATTCATAGGAATGGAAATAATAAGAGATATATTTAACGACCTGAAGGCTTGGAAAGAGAGCAAGCGAAGGAAACCCTTGGTGATGCAGGGAGCACGCCAAGTGGGGAAGTCATGGGTATTGATAAAATTCGGCAAGGAGTGTTTTGAGAAGTTGGCATATTTCAATTTCGACACAATGCCCGAACTAAAGGAGGACTTCAAGCGCAGCAAGCGTCCGTCGGATATTATTAAGGTGTTGGAGATGACGTCAGGTATGAGCATACAGCCAGACACCACGCTGATAGTATTCGATGAGATACAGGAGTGTAATGAAGCCCTGAACAGTTTGAAATATTTCTGCGAAGATGCCCGTGAATATGCTATTGCATGTGCCGGTTCATTGCTTGGAGTGGCTCTCAATCGCCATGGTGCAACGTTTCCTGTAGGTAAGGTAGATTTTCTGAATCTCTATCCATTGTCGTTTAGTGAGTATTTGCGGGCCATTGATTCAGGATTGTATTCATCCTATATTATGATAGACGGCAGTATGCCTGTTCCCGAAGTTCTGCATGGCAGATTGGTTGAGGCGTATAAGGCATATCTTGTATTAGGCGGTATGCCGGAGGCAGTGAGTGATTTTGCCGACAATCGTGAATGGCAGGCTGTGCAAACGATTCATAAGAACATATTGAGATCCTATTCCCTTGACTTTTCGAAACATATCAACAACAAAGACATACCAAGGGTGTTCCAAGTATGGAACAGTTTGCAAGACCAACTTGCCAAGGAAGACCGCAAATTCCGTTATGCCGACATACAAAAGGGAGCGAGAGCAAGGGAATACGAGTCTGCCATCGAGTGGCTTTGCCTTGCCGGAATAGTGCAGAGGGTAAATATGATTGAAACACCACGTGTGCCACTGTCCGCATATAGCAAGAGCAATGCCTTTAAACTGTATCTGAATGATGTTGGATTGTTGTGCAGTAAGTTTTCATTGTCAGCACAATCAGCAATTTCTGGCAATAGCCTTTTCAAGGAGTTCAAGGGCATATTGTCAGAAAACTATGTATTACAGTCATTGAGACGGCAATTTGGCAACAGTATTTTTTATTGGACATCAGGCAATACTGCCGAAGTGGAATTTGTCCTGCAGATGGATAATGACATAGTGCCTGTGGAGGTTAAGTCTGAAAATAATGTCAAGGCTAAGAGTCTGTCCATTTACCGCAAGACCTATTCCCCCTCATTGTCTTTGCGTTTTTCCACAAGGAATATCCGCAAGGATGATGACCTTCTGAACTTGCCACTTTATCTTGCCGACAGAATATCATATATGAAGTATAAATGAAGAAGCTCGATTACGACTACTGCCATGCCGCCCCTGTGCTGGAATGGATGAGCCAGAAATGGGCATTGGTGGCTATGATGAGGATAGAGGAAGCGTGCGGAGACACGACGGACAAAGGCATACGCTTCGGCGATTTGTTCCGCACGATTCCACATATTTCAGAGAAAGTGCTCGCCTCCACTCTCGACTATCTCGAAGGCGAGGGACTTGTAGTGCGCACATCACACGACTCAGTTCCTCCTTGCGTGGAATACTCACTTACTCCCCTCGCCCGCAACTTCCTAAAGGAAATAAGCTACGTCGTGGAATGGGGACAACTGCATTTCGAGGAAATACAGCGTGCAAGGCAGCAACGACATTACTCATCATAGCAACTCAATGCTATCCCTATAACTTCGCAGTTGTTCCTCGCTCAGACGCTCTTTCACACTTCGCAGCTCATCAAGAAGCAAATGTCTGTCGGTTGGCAAAGAGCCTGTAAACGGTATGGGATTGCTCACCGTTCTGGCAAGAATATGGGTCTTGCAGGTGAGATGTTCTATAAGGCATGTCATCTCGTCAATGCGTTCATACTCTGAGGCTTCCTCATACAGTCCTTCCCCGATTTCTTGAAACAATTGACTTTCGGGAAATAATGTAAGAGACAGAAAACCTATACTTACTGGATGTAATTTATTGAATACCTCTACCGAACGGAGGGCATTGCGTTCGCCGATTCCCTTGCCCGCAAGTCCCACAAGATAGAAAAAGTTATAGCGTATTCCTGCCTCGTCGAGTTTGGAGCATTGCTCCAAGATGTCATCAGAAGTATATCCCTTGTTCACTCTTGCCAATGTATCCGAGTCACCACTTTCCACTCCTATTGTAAGATAGTCAAATCCCAAGTGATGGAGCTGACGAAGGTCATCTGCCGATTTCTTTGTAATGTCAGTTATTCGTGCGAAACATCCGATGGTAGGATGTCCCTCTCCCACATATTTCCTTATCAGTAGAGCTATGTCCGTCAGTCTGTTGACTGTCAGCACAAAGGGATTTGCTCCCGTCAGGAATATCCTGCGAGCACGAGGCTGAAACTGGTGAATCACCTTAAGGTCAGCCTCTATCTCCGACATTGGCGACATGCGGAAGCGCTGCTTGCCATAGAGTGTACAAAACTTACAGCGATGCCATGTGCATCCTGCCGTCACCTGAAGCAACTGCGATGTTGCCTCGTAAGGCGGTCGCCATATGGGACCGCCGAAATGCATAACTGGTTCTTTCATGTCTTTTTTGCCGCAAAATTACATGTTATCCTGTTTCTATGCAACCAAACAGACAAAGAATACACTAACCAAAAGGTAAGTTTGAATAGTTACTTTATTAACCTCTGACATCAAAGATTTGGGGATTTTCCTACATTTCCAGGAAAAAGATTTGGGGATTTACGTTTTTCTTTGTATTTATGCACCCAAATCGCAATATTTAATCATAATAGTGTATGGTGTTTAACTTAAGTTTCTGAAGTGACTTATTTGTCTGTATATAACAATGTTGTCGGGCGTATTTGTGGTTTTTCAATGCGCAGCCACTGGGGATGCGGGCGTCTCGCCTGCGGTCTGCGTAGAGAGTAATCACAATTATCTTTGGGAAAGATATATGCTTTATCGGTATGCCGCGGGCGAGACGCCCACATCCCCAGTGCATTCTCGATAGTTTAACTTCAGAAACAGGAGTTTGTCACTCAGGCATTTAAGGACAAGGACTTCACTGAAAAGTCATATACCAGAAACACCTAAGCGACAAACTGTCTGCTGACATGGGTTATATGTATGAAAATGTGGTGGTCCAAATGCTGAAAGCATCCGGCAATGAACTGTTTTATTACACATTCTCATGCCATTCCTATAGTGTCTTTATCATTATGCTTTTGACAGATATTCCTCGGTCAAGACGGTAGAGCAGAGTTTGTTCACCTCTTTGTTGAGTGATTTCTGTTCACATTTGTCAAGACCGGAATATTCGCCGCCGTGTTCCTTCAGGAAATCTTCGAGTACGTCTTTGCAGAACATACCCAGAACCTTACCGATATCTTTGGGGAAGGAGACCTCGCCGATGTGGCTGATGACATTGGCAAGACGATTCACATTGACGTATGCCTCTACCTCCGCAACAAGTGCTTTCAGTCCCTCACTATAAGGAATCGGTTCTTTGAACAATTTGTTTCGCTTTTTCATCTCTTTCTTTTCGGCAAAACGTGCGTTCTTGTTCTTGATTAGCACACGGTCTCTATTGCTAAGATACATCGGTACTACGGGTCGGATGACTACTCCCTCGCAGATGTTATCCACGATTTCAGGCAATCCAAGCCATTCCGGAATCTTGCTCTGAAATGTATTTGGATAGCTAAGGCACTCCTCCAATGTTCCTGTGAATAAGGTCTTGGCATAGAAGAATCCATGCTTCTCAAACAAGGCATTCGTCTCTTCTACAGGCAGATATCTTTCTCCATCAGCTTTATTGAGATAAATGTCAAAGCCGTAGAATTCGTGAACGGGAGTGTAATAAACTCCCTTCTGAATCAAAGTCATGGCCTTGTCTGCCTTAACATCTTTGTGGGGATAGCGGCCTCCAAAGAGTTCGCCAAATACAGAGACCGACACGATGTCCTCCACGTTCGACTTGATGTCTGCATATAATGCCATCACCCGCTCCCGATATTCCGCAAGTATCTGCTCGTAGTCATAAAATTTCTCATCGTCTGCCAGAACGGATGTTCTCTTGGCAAAGCAGACGTCATTACCGTCGCAGAGGAAGCTGGTGTTGGCACCATGAACCTTCTCCTGCACTACATACATGAGGTCGGAAGGCATCTCTGCCTTGACCTTGTCCATGAACTCCGCATTAAAGGAGTTCTCAATGGAACTGTACTTTTTGAATCTAATCATAAATGTGTGAAAATTGATTTTTGGCGCATAGCTGCGCAGTTAAACAAAACATGAATTATTTGCCCTGGCGCGACAGGGAGAAGAATCAGTCGGGTTATAAGGGCAAAGGGAAAATGATTATTTCCGAATGTCTATGGATGCCGTGGCAATGTCTGCTGTATTCACATAACCCTGCCGTCCGATGCATTCTATGCTCCGGACAGACATAATCAGCGTTATGTTCATTCCAATTCCTAACATTACCTTATAATAATTATAACCTAAGTTTTTCAAAAATCGCAGCAAAGGTAAGTATAATTTTTCGTTTCGCCAAATAAAACCTTGAAATAATTCAATTTTTACCATTATTTCTCACTTAGTATTCATTTATTTAGTTGCGACACGTTTGTTTCAATATTCAATTTGCAAATAAGGCAAATGTTTAGAGAATTCCGTCAACAAAGCAATTTGAGTTAATGGATGAAATATCCAGGGAATACAAAGATTCGGCTATAAGTAAGGCTGAAGAATTTGAAAAAATGGCTTTTACTGCCACCGATATCACCCTACCGTCACCTCTATTACCACCACCTAATCTTCTGATTATAAACTTATTAACCTCGAAAGTGACAATAGTGGCAACAAAAATCACAAAAATATAGTATAGGTAGTAATCAAATATGCCTTTACTCATCTCCGAACTATAGAGCATCCTTGTTACAGCTGAATAGGGTAATCAGTCGTCAACAGAATAGGGCTATCAGTTGAAAACAGAATAGGGCTATCAGTTTCTATTTGTGTTAGGCAGTGCGGTAACTTAACTCCCCCTCTAAGGTAGAGGGGGTGTCACGAAGTGACGGGGGCGTATGTACCGCCGCGCTATATGGCATTTATTGTTAGAGGAAAATCATATAAAATGAAATATTCTTGGAAAAAATATTGTTATAATGGAAAAAAAGTGTAATTTTGCAACAAAATTGAAATATTATCATTACTAAAACAAATTATTATGACTAAAAATAAACTATACAGCTTGATGCGCTGTCTTTTGGCGACAGGCATCATCGCCGTAAGCATGACGGCACAGGCGGAAATCGAGGGAAGCCTCGACCCCACGTCGGTGGTGGAGCAATGGAGCAACGCTTCTACTTATCCAAAAGTGATTGACATCAACTTCAGCGACGAGATGTGGCCGGGACAGACATGGACCGGGCAGACGGGAAAGGACTGTCCTGAATATGCCGATGGGGCATACGTGAATGCCGTGTTGCGAGTGCCTGCCAATGGAGGTAACGGAGTGACCTACCCAGTACTGTTCCACAACTGCACCTTCGCCAACAAGAAGAGTTACAATGGCTATGCCGGAGCCACTGCCGCATTCTGCCGCCAGTATTACTTGGGCGAAAGTGCAACAGGTAACAGTACCACTACGAAAAACAACTGGACCGTTGCCGGACATACCAACTATCTGGAGGACAACATACAGTATGATGCCAATAACACCCCCATCTACGGTGAGGCAGGCTTTGTGCAGTTCTGCCGCAATCAGGCCATTACGGATGAGACTACACAGACTCAGGTAAGCGCTCACGGTTGGATGGAGATTGACCATATCCCCTACGTTGAGCGTGTACAGTGGTCGTGGTCTTCCACCTCGTGGGGCAGGGGAATCAAGTGTGATATTAAAATAGGTGACGGAGAATGGAAACCATTGGTCTGGATGGGTTCCGACAAGCAGAAGTCGGGTTATACAGTGTTCAGCGACCAGGGATATTTCATGGAGAACGTGATTGACGCTAATGACGTGTCACTGCGCTGGCGCGTGTGGGACGGAGACGACAATACCACATTGGTGCAGACCACTCCTGAAGGCACTTCACCCTTCGATGTTGCCATCGACCCTATGGCAATGCACCAGACCTCGCGCGTACACAAGATACAGATATTCGGCAATGACATCACAGCCGAACAGGCACAGTATGCCACCGAGAATCCTGTGGGAGATGTAGGTAAATTGAGTGATTTGAACAATGGCAGCGATGAGCCAGGTAACGACAATCCCGAAGAGAGTGCACCTTACGGGCTGCAGGCCTTCCCCACAGCACAGGGCTTTGGAATGTATGCCACCGGAGGACGTGGCGGCAAGGTGGTGACTGTGACTTCGCTCGACGACGATGCAGGCAAGGAGGGTACGCTGCGCTGGGCTTTTGCGCAATATCCCGGTGAACCTCTTACCGTTGTCTTTGCCGTAAGTGGAGAGATTCAGCTGAGTGAACCGTTGTCAGTGAAACGTGCCGACTGGACATTGGCTGGACAAACAGCCCCGGGAGAGGGTATCTTAATCTCGCGCAACAAGGTGAATTTCGGCGGTTCGCAGAACTTCATCGTGCGCAACGTCCGTTTCCGTAGCGGAGCAAAGAACATAGCGGGTGTAGTGCTCGAAGACCAGGCTTGCGGTGTGGAGAACTGCACCAACTTCATCTTCGACCATTGCGTCTTCGGATGGTCGGTGGAAGAAAACATGAACACTCAGGACAGCCACTTCCTTACTGTGCAGTACAGCATGGTACATGAAGGACTCTACAATGCAGGACATTCCAAGGGCGCCCGCGGCTACGGTTCGCAGTGGGGCGGTTCACCGGCTACCTACCACCACAACCTGCTGGCGCACAACAAGTCGCGCAGTCCTCGCTTCAACGGTGCACGTGGCGATGACTATGTGGTATTTATGGAATATGCCAACAACGTGAACTACAACTTCGGGGCAAGTGGAGTGTATGGTGGAGAGAACACTGCCGACATCAACCAATATAACGGCAAGAACTCGGTGCATGAGTGCAACGTCATGAACAACTATTACAAGCCTGGAAAGATTGCCTCTGCATCCGACTGCAAGTTCCTTGTGTCGAGCTATGCCCGTGAGGGCGCCACATCGTGGGCACCTGCCAAGTGGTATGTCAATGGCAACGTGATGGAGGACAATGCCACTGCCACCGCCGACAACTGGAAGGCAGTGGGCGTGGAGACCTACACCCTGGACGACATCCGTGTCAATGAGCGCATTGTCACTGCCACTCCTTATAACAAATATTCGATTGATGGCGGCAGGGGTTGCTATCTCCCCGAACGCTATATGCTGGAAAACATCGCCACTGCCGAGGAAGCCTACAACGATGTGGTCAACCACGCAGGAACAATCAACCGCGACAAGGTAGAGCAACGTATAGCCAACGAGGTGCTCACCGGTACATGCCAGTATGGCGGAGCGACTACCGGGGCAGGCAAGGGCATCATCGACACCGAGAACGACGCCGAGGGATTCTATGCCTATTCCACCGAATACACCACGCCTGTTGACACCGATGGTGACGGTATGCCGGACGAGTGGGAAAGCAATAACGGACTGAACCCACAGGAGGCAGACCAAAACCGCATGAATATCGACGGCTACACTGCTTTGGAGGTTTATCTCTGTGAACTGATGGGCGAGTCTATGAGTAAGGATTTCTCTACAGGCATTCATTCCGTCCAGTTGGCTCTGCCTGAGCTCCGCTACGACTCTTCTGCCGGCACACTTGAAGTGGGCAAGGAGGCGGTAGGCGGCAACCTCAGCATATACACCACCGACGGTCATCTGCTGAGGCAGCTGACTATAACCTCCACAAAACTACATCTCGGCACGCTCCCCAAGACCCCGTTGCTCCTTCAGATAGAAGGCCGCAACATCCGTCCGAGGGTGCTGAAGTTGATCTGATTGAAGCGGGACGGCTATTCTACATAGATAATTATTGTTGTTTAACGTAATAAGACCGCGGGCGTGATGCCCACACCCCAGTGGCCGTTCCTGAAGATGCGCGATAATGGGTGCAGTCAGACACTGCACCCATTATATAGGAAGGTGAATACATGTCAAATTCATCATCATAATAAAACATAAATATGCTCAACGCAACGTGCTGACGGTCAGCAATAGTTACCTCAAGGTTAGTATATTCCCAAGAAGTGCCTTCTTGCGAGAGTCGAAGAAAAAAAGTACCTTTGCAGCGACAAAACAAAGAAAGATAATGAATAAGACTGCATTACAAAAGAAGACAGAGAGCTACAGCGTGGCATCTGTCGGCAACCTCGACAATTTCGAGGGAAAGGCATTCATCAAAGACATCGTAGGCACTACGTCAATCGAATTGTCGTTTGGGTCACTCGCTCCAGGCGAAGCGGTACCTTTCTTCCACCACCACAAGCAAAACGAAGAGGTGTATGTGGTGCTGAGCGGTAAGGGCACGTTTATCCTCAACGGCGAGGAAGTAAGTGTAGAGTCGGGCAGCGTGGTAAGAGTCGCGCCCAAGGTCAGCCGTTGCACACGATGCACAGGCGACACGCCTCTCGTTTATGTCTGCATACAGGGCAAGGAAGGGTCGCTGGAGCAATGCACCATGAGCGACGGCGTGATTGAGCAGTAAGAAACTTTGGCGAGAAAGGCAATAAAAAACGTGCCTTTCTCGTTTCTTATTTTGTATATGGTAAACAACAAAAGCATCATAATCAGCGAAACACTGTTTCCCGACTGCCCCGTGCGCAACATTCTGTCGCGTATAGGCGACAAGTGGTCGCTCCTGCTGATGCACCAACTAATGCACCACACAGTCCCCATGCGCTTCTCCGAACTGCGCAAGGCAATCCCCGACATCTCGCAAAAGGTGTTGACCACAACACTGAGAAATCTCGAGGCCGACGGTTTCCTCGAACGCAAGGTCTATGCCGAAGTGCCTCCACGAACTGAATACTCCCTCACTCCCCGCGCCCACTCGTTCATTGCCGCATGTCGTCCCATGGTGCAGTGGGCAATAGACAATTTCGCTGCTATTATTAAGGATAGGGAAAAGGGAAATGGGGCACACTCCGCCCCCTCCCAGGGGAGAGGAGACGGGATTAAGTAAAGGAGATGTGCGTTGCCCTTGCCCAAAGCTCCTCTAACGGACCGCGGCGGAACTTGCCCGTCCAGAACCGGCAGAAGAAGTATAGACAGAAGCAAAACGCAACACCAAGAACGAAACTTATGCTATGGCTACTGACGGTATGTAATCCAAGACCCCAGTTGTAGAAAAGGAAACCACCGATGACGCTCTGCAAGAGGTAGTCGGTAAGACTCATCTTGCCGATGCACTCAAGACGCGAAATGGCTTTGCGCATACTTGTGGTGTAATATAGCAGTGTGATGCCACCAACATAGAATGTCATCATAGCGAAATTGCGCCATGCTGTGAGCTGAATTTCAAGACTCTTGCCAATGCAAACTGGCAACTCATCAATCGATATGGTGAGAAGCAGCACTTGGGTTACGGCAAACAACAACAGTGCACCCGTCATCGCCTTCTTCCAAAAGTCAAGGGTGCCATCCTCGTTAATAAAGAGACGCTTTCTACCTAATAACATTCCTACTACAAAGAGCATAAGAGTCTGAGTGAGGCGACCATTTTCTATTGCCCAACCGAAGTTGACGGGCAGTCCAGTGGTCAATCCAGCCTTAGCCACGTCGAGGAAACCGCCATTGGCACATGCGTCGTAGCACACATCCCACAAATGGCCATAGCCAAGCTCCATCGGCATTGCGTCGGGAATGAAGAGTCCCTTTAGGATATAATAGACCTCGATGGGTTGTATGAACAGTATGGCAGCCACAACGAGCAGCACCTTATCAGAAGCCTTGACCAGTGGGATGAGCAGCAATCCGAGTACTGCATAGGTACACAGTATGTCGCCATTGAAAAACACCAGATCGAGCATTCCCCAGCCAAAAAGCAACAGCATACGCCATGCGAAGCGCAGGCGGAAGTCCTCACCACGCTTCTCGGCATTATGGTGCTGAATGTAGCAGCTCAGTCCAAACAGCAAGGCAAAGATTGCATACATCTTGCAAGCCCCAATATAGAACACGGTGTCCCATAGTCCCTGATCGAAAGCCGTTGGCTCGGGGAAAGAATAGAAATTAAGATGTTCGAGGAAATGGATGATAATGATGCCCACGACGGCAAATCCGCGTAGGCTGTCAACAACGCTGATGCGCTGTGGCTTGATGCTTTGTTCCATGCGATTCTTGCTTTTTATTGTTTTTTAAAATGTTATGTCGTAAGGTCGGTAGCGGGCCTCATTCCCCTTGCGAAATCTGATGGCGACATGCCAAACTCCTTCTTGAAACACTTGGTGAAGTATTTGGGTGTGTTGAAACCAACGTTCATCGACAGCTCAGCTATTGAAATGTCGGGACGCTGGTGCATCTGGCGACATGCTTCCTTCAGACGTATTGAGGTGATGAAACCCGTAACGCTCTGCCCTGTGACGGCACGTAGCTTGTTGTAGAGCGTGGAAGCCGACACACACATGTCCTTGGCGAAGGTCTCGCGGTCATAGTCGGCATCGTCGAGGTGCTGCATTACGCAGTCAATGCATTTCTGAATGAAAGCCTGGTCGGGGTTGCTGTAGTGCTGCTGCTCAACGCTGAACTCTGTCTGCGCAGAGAATTTCTCGCGTATGCGCTGGCGATTCTTTATTATGTTGTCAACCCTCACTTCAAGGTCGTCAAGACTGAAGGGCTTTGTTATGTAGTCGTCGGCTCCAGTCTTCAGTGCGAGTATGCGGTCTTCCTCTCCCGTCTTTGCCGTCAGCAGAATGATGGGGAGTTGCGCATAGTCCTTGTCTTCCTTTATTGTCTTGGTAAGTTCTATGCCGTCCATGATTGGCATTACGACATCAGAAATGACTATGTCGAGTTCCCTTTTTCGTATGATGTTCAGTGCTTGCTTTCCATTCTTGGCCGTAAACACCTGGAATTTTCCCTGAAGCATCTGCTTCATCAAGAGCAGCAGCTCCTCATTGTCCTCCACCAGCAATGCCTTGTATTCAGCTGTGTTGTCGTCGCGGTCGGCGTTGGAGTTGGCAAGTGAAAAGCCTGTTATTGACGGGAGAGGCACGACGGACGGACTGAGCGGGGTGCGTTGTTCGGTCTCCTCCTCTGCGTAAGCCTTTTTGGCTATTGGCAGTGTTACGGTGAATGTGGTGCCATGTTCTATCTGGCTTTTACATTCGATGGTGCCGTGGTGAAGGCGCACGAGGTCGCGCGTCAGCGACAATCCGATGCCTGTTCCTGCGGTTTTCATCTTGCGGTAGTCGCCGTCGAGGAAACGTGTATAGAGGTGTCTAAGTTGCTGTCGGGTCATGCCTATTCCGTTGTCCTCGACTGTGATGACAGCTTTTCCACTGTCCTCGCAAAGGGTGACCTTCACGCAACCTTGCTCCTTATTATATTTTATAGAGTTTGAAATCAAGTTGTTCAGAATCTTTGCCATCTTGTCGGTGTCGAACCATGCCTTTGCCAACTTCGTGGGATGGGGACAATTGAAATCGAGCGCGATGTTCTTTGAAGCTGCCATTGGTCGAATGTTAGAACAGATACCTTCGACGAACTCGGCGAGATTGTTGCGGCTCACCTTCAGTTTCAGCTGTCCTGCCTGCGACTTTCTGACTTCGAGAATTTGGCGCAGCATGTGCGTAATGTTATTGATGTTGTTGTCGATGATTTCATATTCCCCTTCGAACGATGGCATGGAAGCCTTCGAGCGTTCAATGACGGCCTTTATCACGGTCAGCGGCGTCAGTAGCTCGTGTGTAATGTTTGTGAACACGACAGCCATTTGCAGTCTGTTCTTCGTCTTGATGTGGTTTCTGTATGTCACCACGGCAGCGAACAATGCAAGCGTGACGAGAAGAACGTAACAGAGATAAGCCCACCACGTCTTGTACCATGGGGGCAATATGCTGATATCGATGGTATAGGGAAGTTCCTGTATGCACCCCTTGCTGTCGGCGGCTTCTATGTGTAGCTTGTAGTGTCCTGACGGCAGGTTCTCGAAAGTAGCACGCCTGGTGCTTGCATCGATGAAATGCCATTCCTTGTCGTAGCCTTCGAGGAAATAGGCATAGCGCGTGAGGTCCTGGTTGAAATAGCTGAGCAGGGCGAACTCCACTGAGAACTTGCTGATGCTCGATGGAATGGTTATCTTTTTCGTGTATTCAGGAGTTTGACGGGTTATTTTCGAGCGCAGTGTGGAGTCGATGTGCTTCAGTGGACGGTCGTCGATGTAAATGTCAGTGACAATAAGTCTCGACGTTGGTTTCTCGTCGGTAAGGGGCTTGGTGGGCTTTATGGAAAGCAGAGCCTTATTGCCGCCAATGTAGAGTTGGTCGGCATGTCTGTAGAGCGTGTTTATCGAGGCAATGCGCCTTCCCTTGCCGTCCTCGTTGGTGTAGGTTCGGATTGAGACAGTCTCCTTGTCGGCGAAACTCAGTCGCAGGAAAGCCTTATCGGTGCTTAACCAGAGGCAGTTGTAGATGTCCTCGGCGATGGCGCAGACGCGCGACGCATGGATATGAAATTGCCTGTTCTTTGGCTCGAACCTATCGTTGTCGGCATCGTAAAGAAACAGTCCTCCGTCGTTTGAAATGGCCCAAAGTCTGCCGTCAGCCCCTTCAAGGCATGTCTTTGCATCGTTGAGTGCAAAGTTTCTGTTCCTTGCGCAATATTGCTTTGTGTCAAGTGTCTTGTCTTGGCGAGGATTGCCGCTGAGCTTGATGATGCCCTCATTGTCGGTGGCAATCCAGATATTGCCTTTCCTGTCTTGGCTTATGCCCCTGACATCGCACAACGAGAAGTCGCGCTTACCGTCCTTGAGGACTATCTTTCGTCCGGAGTTTTCGCTGAACGCTACGCTCAGTCCGCCGCGTTGTCCTATCCAAATGTTTCCGTCGTAGTCGCGAAACAGGCAGTTGACATAGTTGTCGGCGATGAAATTTGTGCTTTTACTGTCCAGTTGCCTTATGTCACTGCCGTTGACGACAAAGACGCCGAAGCTGCTGTTGGCCATCCACACCTTCCCGTTGTCGCCCACTATCGACGGGACAATGGCTTTTGTGATGTTACTCTTGTCGGGATTGCGTTTCAGTTGCGGGATGTCCATATTATATAATGTTTTCCCCGTGAGTTTGTCGTGTAGTGCTATGCCGCAAGGTTTCAGCCCAAGCCAGAACGTCCTTCCGTCGGCAGTGAAGATGCTCTCGATGTTGCTCATCTGCAGTTTCCCGTTGGGCTCCGACAATTGAAAAGCAGTAAAATCCTGTTGAGTTGCGTCGAGTTTCAGCACCCCGTTTTCTACCGTAGCGACGAAGATGTGACCGCGTTTGTCGGTGGCAATGTCGCCACAAAGCTTGTAGCGGGTGTAGTTCTTGAACGTGTCGTTAGCCTCGTCGTAGATGCTTATTCCGTCTCGGCTGCAAGCCCATATTGTCTTGGTCAGCGGTTCCTCAATGATATTGTTTATAATCTTGAAGTTCTTGTCTGTCCCGTTATAGCGTCTTATTGTCGGATTTTTGTAGTTGTCAGGATCCTCAATCATGGCAATGCCATACTCCCATGTACCTATCCACAGCCTTTTGCGACTGTCCATGAAAAGTGCATAGGACGAGTTGAGGGCGTTGAGTCGTGGGTAGTGGTCGATGGTCTTTCGGTCGGCACGCAGGCGCATCAGTCCTGTGTCCCATGTGCCAATGTAGATGTTTCCCTTGTGGTCTTCGATTATCGACTTCACGCTGTAGTATGTGCCAGTATTATAGGTATGGAAGGACTCGTTTTTCTTGTCGTAGCGCGTCAGTCCACCGTCGGTTCCAATCCAGAGCGTACCGTCCTTGGTGATGTGCAGGCAGTAGATGATACGTTGGTTTGGAAGTGGCAGGTGAAATGTCTTGAAGCTGCCGTCCTTTCGGTTCATCCTCACCAGTCCGTCGCGCGTACCAATCCAAATGTTGTCGTCGAGGTCTTCCGCAAGCGACACGACGACGTTGTTTGGGAGAATATGTGGCGAGTAGGCATCAGACTTGTAAGTCTTGAACAGGTAACCATCGAAAGAGATGAGTCCATTGCTTGAACCCATCCACAACATTCCGTTGCGGTCAATCATGAGACGCCCCGACTCGTCGCTGTCGAAAGCATGTATGCTTATCTGTGTGGCGTTGTCAATGATGCGGTCTTCCTGTCCGATTGCATATCCTTGTGTCACTGACGCGAGGCACAGAATAAGTGTTGAAATGATAAATGTCTTCATTTGGTTACGATAAAACGACTCTCCTATTTGTTAGTTTTGTGCAAAGTTATAAAAAAATGGGAAATTTCACAAATTATACACCAAAAATCACTTTTAGTAGCCATAAAATCTCCGTTATACCATTAATTTTGCACCAAAATCTAAATCAATAACAAAAAAACGTATGAACAAGAAACAATTGTCCTTGATGGTTTTGCTGTTGCTCTTGATGCCTTGCATGGCTACGGCAAAGACTACAATCAGGCCAGGGGAAATCTGGAAAGACAACCGTGGCATCCATATCAACGCACATGGTGGTGGAGTATTGAAGTATGGGGACACCTACTATTGGTATGGTGAGCACAAGGCTGACACGACAAGTTCGGCTTACGTCGGCGTTACATGCTATTCATCAAACAATCTTACCGACTGGAAGTATGAGGGCGTAGCTCTTAGTGTGGTTGACGAAAGAGGGCACGACATTGAGCGTGGCTGTGTGCTTGAGCGACCAAAGGTTATATATAATAAGGTGACGAAGAAGTTTGTCATGTGGTTTCATCTTGAACTTAAGGGCGAGGGCTATTGGCAGGCCCGTTATGGAGTGGCCACGGCAGACAATCCTCGCGGTCCCTTCACATTCTTACGCTCCGACCGTGCCAACGCAGGACTCTACCCCGTGGAGTTTGACGATGAAGACATTGCCACTCTTGACACACTCGACGCAGGAAAGTACAAGGAATGGTGGACACCGGCGTGGCGTAAGGCTGTGGAAAAGGGACTTTTCCTGAAACGCGACCTTGTGGCGCACGAGACAGAGGGACACAAGCTACCTGCCGGACAAATGGCACGCGACATGACGCTTTATGTCGATACCGACGGACGAGCCTATCATGTCTTTTCGTCAGAGGACAATCTGACGCTGCACATAGCAGAGCTTACCGATGACTACACGGCACATACAGGACGCTATACTCGCGTAGCTCCCGGAGGACAGAACGAGGCTCCTGCCATCTTCCGCAGAGGGAACACCTATTGGATGATTACAAGCGGCTGCACGGGCTGGGCACCCAACAAGGCAAGGATGTTCTCTGCACCAAGTATATGGGGACCATGGAAACAGCACGACAATCCATGCCGTGGACCACAGGAAGAGATAACCTTCGGAGGACAATCGACATACGTCTTGCAGCACGGCGACACATACATCTTCATGGCTGATATCTGGCGACCGAAGCATCCAAGCGATGCACGCTACATCTGGTTGCCTATAGAATTTGACGACGGAAAGCCAGTAATAAGATGGCAAAGCGAGTGGAACGTCGAATAAAATGGAGATATTTCAGACAATCAACGAATCATAACATAATTAAAAACAAAAACGTTTATGAAACAACATTCATTTTCATTATCACGCAAGAAAGCATTTTTCTTGATGGCATTGGCAGCTGGCCTGGCACTGACCCCACAAGAGCTTATGGCAGCTCAGGGCACACAGGGAGTACAGCAGTCTGATGGCAAGGTCACGGGAACAGTCGTTGACCAAAACGGCGAGGCCGTCATTGGCGCCACCATTAAAGTGAAGGGAACGACCGCAGGTGCAATATCCGACCTCGACGGTAACTTCACAATTAATGCCGCCCCCGGCGCAGAATTGGAGATTTCCTACATCGGAATGAAGCCCATCACAGTAAAGGCGACCTCCACTCCGATGAAAATTGTAATGAAAGATGACACACACTCACTCAATGAGGTTGTCGTAGTAGGTTTCGGTACTCAGAAGAAGGTCAACCTCACCGGAGCAGTGGCAATGGTTAACGGCGATGACTTGGCCGAACGTCCTGTAACAAGTGCCGCACAGGCACTACAGGGTATGATGCCTGGTCTGCAAATTTCATCGTCAAGCGGTTCTATGGACGCTACGACGAGCATCAACGTGCGTGGTACAGGTACCATCGGACAAGGTTCAAGTGGTTCGCCACTCATACTTATTGACGGTGCAGAGGGCGACATCAACACGGTCAATCCGCAGGACATTGAGAACATCTCGGTGCTGAAAGACGCGGCAGCCTCGTCTATTTATGGTTCGCGTGCGCCCTTCGGCGTTATCCTCATCACCACGAAGAAGGGCAAGAGCGGCAAGCCAACTGTGAACTACAACAACAGCTTCCGCATAAGCAACCTCATCAACCAGAAGCACATGATGAACTCGGTTGACTTCGCTTCGTGGATGAACGACCAGTACAACAACATGGGTTGGGGTACGTTCTTCAACGACGAGCGCATGGCTCAGATCAAGGCTTACCATGAGGCAACTCCCGTAGGCCCCGGCACACGCAAGGATGCCAACGGCAACCTGCTCTATGGCATTGAGGCCGTTGACGGTGTGTATAAGGACGGCTATGCGTATGGCGTTGACGATGTTGACTGGTATGACGCCATCTTCAAGGGTTCAACATTCTCTATGGAGCACAATGCGAGCGTCAGCGGAGGAACAGACAACGTGGACTATTATGCCTCGTTCAACTATTTGAACAACAACGGTTTCATGAAGTTGGCCGATGACAAGTTCAACCGCTACACAGGAACAGCCAAGCTGGGCATACAAATCACCGACTGGCTAAAGATGAACTACAACATGCGTTGGGCACGCACCGACTTTGAGCGTCCATCGAAGCTGACAGAGAGCCTCTATAACGACATGACCCGTCAGGGATGGCCTATACTGCCTCTCTACGACCGCAACGGACACTATGTGGATTCGCCTGCACCTGCCCTTGGACTTGCCACCGCAGGTTCTGACACAAGACAGCGCGACATTCTTACCCACCAGCTCGGTTTCGCCATTGAGCCGATAAAGAACTGGGTAACCCACTTCGACTTCACCTATCGTACAGAGAATACCACTCGCCACTGGGAGAAGCAGATGACCTACAACTACGGCGAGAACGGCGACCCATGGGTATATGACAACAGCTCTAACGTTCACGAGGACCTATACAAGGAGAACTACTTCAACTTCCAGGCATACTCGGAATACACATTCCAACTTGCCCAACGCCACAACTTCCATGTGCTTGCGGGTTTCCAGGCAGAACAGCTGAAGAAACTGGAGTTCGGCGTACAGCGCAACGGCATACTCGACCCTACGCGTCCGGAAATAGACCTTACGTCAGGTCTTGGCTATGACGGCGCCGCCATCGTTCCAAGCGTAAACGGTTCGCGCAACCAGTGGCAGACAGCAGGTTTCTTCGGTCGCCTCAACTACAACTACGACGAGCGTTACCTCCTCGAATTCAACATTCGTCACGACGGTACGTCACGTTTCCGCACCGACCACATGTGGAAGACATTCCCTTCAGTGTCAATAGGTTGGAACATAGCACGCGAGAAGTTCTGGGAACCATTCGTCAACACCGTCAACACATTGAAGCTTCGCGCCTCTTACGGTTCGCTCGGCAACCAGAACACCAACAACTGGTATCAGACCTACCAGACCGTGGGCTATAACTCTGCTTCGGGTTCATGGCTGCAGAACGGCGAGAAGCCAAACACCACCTCGGCTCCTGGACTTGTATCTACACTCCTTACTTGGGAGCGCATAGAGAGCTGGGACATCGGCTTTGACTTCGGACTCTTCAACAACCGACTGACAGGTTCGTTCGACTACTATATCCGCAACACCAAGGACATGGTGGGCAATGCTCCTGAACTGCCTTCGATACTCGGAACAGGAGTTCCTGTTACAAACAATACCGACCTCCGCACATCAGGATGGGAATTCCAGATAACATGGCGCGACCGTCTTGCCAACGGACTATCATACGGAGCTACGTTCAACATCTCCGACGCACGCACCAAGATTACACGTTATCCAAACAACCCCACAAACTCGATAGACACCTACATCGCAGGACGTTACATCAACGAGATTTGGGGTTACGAGACAAAGGGACTGGCTAAGACACAGGCTGAGATGGACGAACACCTCTCAAAGGTTGACCAAAGTTCTGTAGGCGACAACTGGGCTGCTGGCGACATCATGTATGCCGACCTCGACAACGACGGCAAGATCTCTCAGGGTGCACGCACTCTCGACGACCACGGCGACCTAAAGGTGATAGGTAACTCAACGCCACGATTCCTCACAGGTCTTGACCTGAACGCAAGCTGGAAGGGATTTGACATTCGCGCCTTCTTCCAGGGCGTCATGAAGCGCGACTTCGCACTGACAGGCTCATGGGGTGGAGGTGCAGAATACCTCTTCGGCTCTACTAACTCCGGACAGTGGTGGTGTGCAGGCATCACAGCCGTCAACGACTACTTCCGCGACGAGAACACATGGTCAGTACAGAACGGCTATCGTGAGGCAAACACCGACGCATGGCTGCCACGCGTACTCTACAGCGACAAGAACACCAAGGCGCAGACACGCTATTTGCTCAATGCAGCCTACGTGCGTCTGAAGAACCTGCAGTTTGGCTACACTCTGCCAAAGAGCGTGCTCAACCATGTTGGCGTGAACAACGTTCGCTTATTCATCTCAATGGAGAACCTCTTCACCATCACAAGCCTGCCTGACCAGTTCGATCCCGAGACAATCGGAACCGACCACAGCAACGGCTATCCTCTGCAGCGTACCTATTCTTTCGGTCTTAACGTAACATTCTAATGGGAAAGAGAAGAACGGAGAGTAAAAAAAGAGAAATAATACTAAATAAATGAACAATTATGAAACTATATAAAACATCATTCTTAGCATTGGCTCTTGCAGCGACAGTAGCATCATGCAATGATTTCCTTGAGCAGGAGCCACCTTCGTCGCTCACACCAGAAGGATTCTTCTCCGACGAGAGTAAAGTGGAGGCTGCCGCCAACCAGTTCTATCAGGACGTTCTGCCCGGACACGGCTCGTGGAGCTATGGAATCTATGGCGAGGACGTGCAAACCGACAACCAAGTGAACTGGTGGCCAGACGGAAAGTTCGGCAAGGGACTTTGGAAGACAGGCAACGACAACGGCAACTGGAGCTGGGGAAACATACGCAACATCAACTATCAGCTCAACAACATTGTGGCAGCCTACGAGGCAAAGCAAATCAATGGTGCTGACGCTAATGTGCGCCATTACATCGGCGAAATCTATTTCATGCGTGCATATTGCTATTTCGACATGCTACAGAAGTGGGGCGACCTGCCTATCGTCACTGAGGCACTGCCCGACGAAGAGTCAGCTCTCGTAGCTGCAAACAAGCGTCGCCCACGCAACGAGGTGGCACGTTTCATCATCAACAATCTCGACACTGCACTAACCTATCTGAAGAACGACTTCGAGAAGCGTCACACACGCATCTCTCCTGACGCGGCAAATCTGTTCAAGTCGCGTGTGGCTCTCTATGAAGGCTCATGGTTGACAAACTTTGCCGGCACTCCTTTCGTTCCTCTGGGACAGGGTTGGCCAGGTGCGAATAAAGACTACAACTCAGGCTACCAGTTCCCGGCGGGAAGCATAGAGAAGGAAGCCGAATACTTCTTCAAGACTGCCGCCGACGCTGCCGAGATAGTTGCAGAGAAGTATAAGGGAAGGCTTGTAACCAACACAGGCGTGATTCCTCAGCAGGAAGGCGACCCTGAGAATCCTTACTTCAATATCTGGGGCTCGCTCGACATGTCGGGAACACCAGAAGTGCTGCTTTGGCGCGAATACAGCAAGAGCCTTGGACTCGTGAACTGCGTGGAGGTGTCAATCCAAAGTGGCGACTACGGCGTAGGAGCAACACGAAGTCTCGTAGAGGGATACCTGATGAAGGACGGAAAGCCTATATATGCGTCAAGCTACAAGTACGACGACGGCACAGTGAACAAGGTGGCAGAGAACCGTGACCCACGTCTCACCATCTTCCTCAAGCAGCCTGGTCAGAAGAACGTGTTCAAGAACATGAGTGCGTCAGAAGACCACTTTGTAGAGACGGAGCCTCTTGCCGACATTACTGACAAGGTGGCAGAGCACGGATATTCAACTGGCTACTCACTGCGCAAAGGCGGTACGTTCGACAAGTCGCAGACGGGTAACGGCAACTGCGCCAACGCCGCTGTCATCTTCCGTGCTACCGAAGCATTGCTCAACTACATCGAGGCACAGTACATGCTGAACAAGTCCATTTCTTCTGGACGTATTCTCGAATATTGGAAGATAGTACGCGAAAAGGCTGGATTCACTGGCGACGCCATCGACCCACAGGTTACTATCGCCGCTACCGACATCAACAAAGAGAAACTCGACTGGGGAGCTTACACCGCAGGACAACTGCTGACCGACAAAGTCCTCTACAACATTCGCCGTGAGCGTCGTTGCGAGCTTATTGCCGAAGGTCTGAGAAAGATGGACCTACAGCGTTGGCGCTCATACGACCAGCTCATCAACACTCCGGCACACATCGAGGGCATTCACCTCTGGAACTGTGAGCAGACAGCCTTCTACAAGGACGGCGGCTACAACCTCAAGGCCGACGGAGCTTCCGACGCTGTCGTTTCATCACCCGACCTCAGCGAGTACTACCGTCCACACGAGGTGAACATGTCGGCTTCCAACAACTATCGTGAAGGACTCACATGGCACATGGCACACTATTTACAGCCACTGCCTTTGAAGCAGTTCCTCCTCACGTCGCCCGACTACACCAACAAGGAGAACAGTCCGCTCTACCAGAATCCTTACTGGCCTCTTGAAGCTGACCAACCTGCAGAAAAGTAATGTTTTTTAATATAAAGAGTCTCCACTTACTCCATATTAAGTGGAGGCTCAATTTCTTGTTTGATAAACAAATATCAAAACACTATGAACAGATTATTTAAGACACTTTGCCTCTCAGCACTCATGTCTGTAACCGCCTTGTCGGTACAGGCTGCCGAGACTAAACATTCATTTGCCGTAGGCAAGGGCAGCTTCATGCTCGACGGCAAGCCATTTGTGGTGAAGGCAGCCGAGGTGCACTATCCACGAATTCCACGTCCTTACTGGGAGCATCGCATACAGATGTGCAAGGCTCTTGGCATGAACACCCTCTGCCTCTATGTGTTCTGGAACATACACGAGCAGCGCGAAGGTGTGTATGACTTTACGGGTCAGAACGACGTGGCAGAGTTCTGCCGACTGGCGCAGAAGAACGGAATGTTTGTCATCGTCCGTCCCGGTCCATACGTCTGCGCCGAGTGGGAGATGGGCGGACTGCCTTGGTGGCTACTGAAGAAGAAGGACATAAAGCTGCGTGAACGCGATACTTACTTAATGGAGCGTGTGCGCCTCTTCGAGAAGGAAGTGGGAAAGCAGCTCGCTCCGCTGACGGTAGAGAATGGAGGTCCAATCATCATGGTGCAGGTTGAGAACGAATACGGTGCCTACGGCATCGACAAGCCCTACGTTTCGGAGATACGCGACATTGTGCGACAGTCGGGTTTCGACAAGGTTGCGCTGTTCCAGTGCGACTGGTCAAGCAACTTTACCAACAATGGTCTCGACGACCTTACATGGACGATGAACTTCGGCACGGGAGCCAACATCGACGAGCAGTTCCGCCGCTTGAAGCAACTACGTCCCGATGCACCGCTGATGTGTTCCGAGTTCTGGAGCGGATGGTTCGACAAGTGGGGAGCACGCCATGAGACACGCCCTGCCGACGACATGGTGGCAGGAATAGACGAAATGCTCTCCAAAGGCATCAGCTTCTCGCTCTACATGACCCACGGCGGTACGTCGTTCGGACACTGGGCGGGAGCCAACAGCCCTGGATTTGCGCCTGACGTGACAAGCTACGACTACGATGCACCGATAAACGAGTGGGGACTGCCCACGCAGAAGTACTGGACGTTGCGTCAGACAATGGCAAAATACAACGACGGAAAGAAGCTACCTTCCGTGCCAAAGGCCCCAATGGGCATCATTGCCATTCCGCAGATTGAACTGACAGAATATGCACCGCTCTATTCAGGCATCGACAAGACCATGGAGAGCCGCAGCGTGAAGACGATGGAGGAACTCGACATGGGTTGGGGCTCAATGGTTTATCAGACCACACTTCCCGCCGTTGCTGCCAACACGGTGCTAAACATCAACGATGCACACGATTACGCACAGGTGTATGTCGATGGAAACTACGTGGGCAAGATTGACCGCGTGAAGAACGAGAAGAGCCTGCTGTTGCCAAAGACGGCAAAAGGATCGAAACTCACCATAGTAATTGAGGCTATGGGCAGGATAAACTTCGGACGCGCCATAAAGGACTTCAAGGGCATTACCGAGAGCGTTACGCTGACATCGGAAATCGACGGACACGAGATGACCATCGACCTGAAGAACTGGACAATAGCCACTCTTCCAGACGACTACGAGACGGCACAGAAGGCATTCCAGCCACGTCCGATGAATCCTATGGTGCTCCTCTCACCTCTCACCTCCAAATCCGGCTACTATCGTGGTACCTTCAACTTGAAGAAGGTGGGCGACACCTTTATTAATATGGAGGCATTTGGCAAAGGACAGCTTTATGTCAACGGACACGCCATAGGCCGCTTCTGGTCGATAGGTCCTCAGCAGACGCTCTATGTGCCAGGCTGCTGGTTGAAAAAGGGAGAGAATGAGATTATAGTTCTCGACGTGGTAGGACCGACAGATAAGCCAACTGTATTCGGACAAATCAAGCCCGAGCTTGACAAGCTGAACATTGAAAAGAGCAACAAGCACAACAACCCTGGCGACCGTCCTGACCTCAACTCAGCTACACCTGTCGCCACAGGCACGTTTGCCGCAGGAAACGGTTGGCAGACAGTAAAGTTCGGCACTGTAGCAAAGGGTCGCTACATAGCCATTGAATGTCGCTCAACCCACGCCAATGATCAGGCTGCCATAGCCGAGATTTACGTCAAGGGTACCGACGGCAACCGACTGAGCCGTGAGCCATGGACTGTGAAATATGCCGACAGCGAGAACGAGATGGGCAACCACACTGGCGACAAAGTGTTCGACCTGCAGGAATCGACCTATTGGCAGACGCAACGAGGCAGCGACTTCCCGCATCTATTGGTAATCGACCTTGGCAGCGAGCAAACAGTCACCGCACTCGACTACCTGCCACGTGCCGAACAAGGAGCGCCAGGAAACGTTAAGGAGTATCGTGTGTTTGTATATTAGTTTAAGTTTTGCAAGTTTAGAACTTGCTCTTAGTGTACAAGTTGACGAGTTATTCTTTTTTTAGTTGACGGGGTGACAAGTTAATTGTCCTTCCCCACCCTGTCAACAGAGTATCAACTCGTCAACTTGTTTTTTCGCAAGCTCAAGGAAACTCCTCGTCAACTGATTATCAACTCGTCAACTGACACACAAAACTTCAGTTAATATCAAAATAGTTGCGTTTTGTCGATTTTTATTGCAAATTATTAATAATCTTCATAATTTTGCAACAATTATTTCAACAAACGAAACTAAGTATGAAAACAATCATTACACTTGCAGCGGCCATAGGTATTTGTGGTTCGACTTGCGCAGAAAACTACGAATACCTTTCATTCCAAAAAACTGATGGTACGAGAATCTCCTTGTCAGTCAACAAACTGGAGCTCACCTTTGAGAATGGTATGCTAAAGACCAGCAATGAGGACGGAGATAATTCTTTTCCATTGTCGGAACTGAATAAAATGTTTTTCACTGTAGAACCAACAGCCATTAGGGACATCGCTTCTGAAACAGACGGAGAGGAAGTGGAACTGTTCACTCCTGAAGGAATACATCTCGGACATTTCTCCTCGGCAAAAGAAGCTCAGGAAAAAGCAGGAAAAGGGCTTTACATATTAAAAGGCAAAAGTTCAACCATAAAAATATCAAAACCATGAAACGACTATACACTTTACTTTTCATAGCCATAACGGCATTGGTCGCCAACGCTCAAACACTGAACGTTAAGGCAGGAAACGTGATTTATTCATTCCCTGCATCACAGGCTGGCGACATGATTTATCAGGACGCAACGTCGGTTACTATACTTGGACGGACCTTTGACCTTACCAACATAGAGAAAATGTATGTAGATGAAACCGAAGTCAAGGACAACACCGTTAGCGTTGCCTTCGACGGCGAAGTAGCAAAGGTGAACATAGCCGGCAACATTGCACAATATGTTGACGCCACGGTGAGCGGCGCCCACGTCAGCCTCGTGCAGAGCAAAAATGTAGGCGACGACACATGCGGCGAGATAACATACAATCTTTCAGGAGCATCTGACGACGGAGGACTGTACATGGAAGGCAGCTACAAGGCGACACTGAAACTGCAGGGACTCAGCCTCGTCAATCCATCGGGAGCGGCATTGGACATTCAGATAGGCAAGCGCATAGCCATCAGCATTAGTGACGGAACCGTGAACAGCTTGACCGACGGTGCCGACGGAGGACAGAAAGGATGCATTACGTGCAAGGGACACATTGAACTGAAAGGCCACGGCACGCTCAACGTGACGGGCAATGCATCACATGCCATTTATGCCAAGGAATATGTAGAAATGAAAAACTGCACAGTAAACGTATTAAAGGCAGTCAAGGATGGCGTGAACTGCAATCAGTACTTCCTTTTGTCGAGTGGCGAACTAAACATTGACGGCACTGGCGACGACGGCATCCAAACGGCATTCAAGGACGATACCGACCGCGAGGATGAGGACACCGGAACAATCACCATAGCTGGAGGAACACTGACGGCTGCCATCACAGCCACTGCAGCTAAGGCCCTCAAGGCCGACGGTGACATCGTGGTGACAGGAGGAACACTGACGCTCTCCACCGCAGGAGGAGGCCAATGGGACAGCGAAGAAAGCAAGACGAAAGCGGCTGCCTGCCTCAGTGCCGACGGGCAAGTTACCATTGACGGCGGCGACATAAATTTGACAAGCACAGGCAGCGGTGGCAAAGGCATCAGTTGCGACGGGGCGTTCACAGCAAACGATGGTACCATTACCATCAAGACCTCTGGCGGACTATACGCATACGTCAATGGAATTGAATACAACGACTATACGGGAAATACCGACAACATAGCCAGCGACTACAAGTCATCGCCAAAGGGCATCAAGGCCGACGGTAACGTCAACATCAACGGAGGCAACATATCCATTGTGGTGACTGGCAACGGAGCGGAAGGCATTGAAAGCAAGGCGGAACTGACCATCAGCGACGGAACAATAAACATAACGTCGAACGACGACGGAATCAACTCTGCAAGCGACCTTTACATAAAAGGTGGCGACATCACTGTAGTGGCCACAAACAACGATGCCATCGACTCCAACGGCAGCATATACGTGAGTGGCGGTACGACACGTGCCTTAGGTCCTGGCTCCATGGAGTGCGGACTGGATGCCGACGAACGCCATTATGTATATTTCACAGGAGGAACGCTGATAGCCGTTGGCGGTCAAAATTCCATGCCAACCACAACCACCACGTCGCAGCCATACGTCACCGGCAGCGCCACAATATCGGCAGGCTCTACGGTACAGCTCAAGGACGGCACTACGGTATTGGCATCGTTCGACATACCCGACAACTACAGCTTCACAGGCACAACGAATAGTCCTGGAGGGAAAACGGCAACATTTGCAGGCGGATGGCAACCTGGCGGTCCTGGTAGCAACAGTTCCGGAGGCACGATCATAATTACATGCCCAGGCCTTACCACAGGCTCCACCTACTCATTAGTATCTGGAACGAGCACAACGTCTGTCACAGCAAAATAACCTTACCCCATGTAATTCAACCTTTTAAATGAGTAGCGCAATGGGAGTGTAGGCGATCCCGCCCACACTCCCATTGCGCTGTTTAGATAAAAAGACTATGGAGTTGTATGCACTCTCAACTTCGTCACAGCTTTCTCCAACGACTCGGTAGGTTCTATGATGTTGTAGTCTTTCCAAAAATCATAGTCCCAGTTTTGCTCAGCATCGTCGCTGAACAATCGCTTATTGCTGTACGACTCCGACCACGGGATGCTCGTTTGCGTATTGACATCAGAATCCACAATCACCATCTCAGCCACCGCTGTATAAGCCGATGAGAACAAACGGCGCTTCCAATCACACTTGAAGCGAATGGTACTCCTTATGTAGTCAAGGCAAGCCATCTCTCCATGCCTCCTATATGCCACCACCATACTCGCCTCACGTGTACTGAAACGCAACCCCAATGGTTTCTTCTGCAGCAGCACTTTGTTTGCCTTTTCCTTGTCGCTTACGTCGAGCGACAATTCTGCACGAGAAAGACACATAGTATTGATGTCAATATACAGCAAACCAGAATAGAGAGGATAATCCAAACAGACAATGGGCCTAAAGCAGACCACATAATGCAAACGGTCGTTGAGCATTTCCAAATGCTTATGCTTAAAGAAATAATACGACATCGTCTCACCGTCAAACACAGCCTCTGCGTTCTTCACAATGTCAAGATACACGGAAAGCCAAGGACCTCCCTGCACTTTTACAGCCAATGTGTCCCTCGATTTCTGACTGAGCAATCTCCGTCCGCGTCCTCCTTGCTTATCTTCAATGCGAACACCCCGTCACCATTGGTTACAGTACCTACATCGCGGCCCGGAATATAAACATTAACGTTAGCAAGCCTCTTCTTAGTGCCAGCATCCCTCACAATTCCTTTTAGTATAACCAAGCTGTCAGAGTACAGCATATCTTTTGCGGAGATATTATATATCCCCAACCAAACCGTCAACACAATAAACACAAATCTTACCATAGCTATAAATATTTGCAAAGATAATGTACCGCAAATATTCATAAAAACAACGACACTACAACAACTTTACCTGAAAAAGTGAGAAAAAACAATTTTTGCTCGCCAAGACTATCATGCGAAACGAGATTTGCATGTGCAAAATCACGAAGGTTATTAACCATAAGCGGTCGAAAGATTGTATTGTCCTCCATGTCAGATTGTTAAATAATC
>JBJEKR010000076.1:0-3733 GCA_051878735.1 Prevotella sp.
ATGCCAGCAACGGAGGAACGACTTGCCGCCACTCTGCGCCTCGATGCTATAATAGTAGTTGGAATCGAAGTCGGTTGCGCCAGACTTTATGCGCACCACACCTGCATCGAGACGTGTCTGCTGACGTGGGTCGGTGAACGTCTTGGCGTAGCTTGGCGAGAACACGTAGATGTCGCCATTGTCGGCAGCCCACACCGACTGATAGTATTGCGAACGGTAGCGACCGCAGGCATAGCTGATCTTGTCGGTCTTGATGAAGCGTCGATTGTCAAGTTTTTCGTTGTCGAAAATAGCCACCCAGCACTCGTCGGGATACTGCGTGCCGATGATTTCGCCCTTGACATAGGCACCACCGCCCGTGCCGCCACTCTCCTGCTTCACGAGGTCTTCGTAGCCTGGACGAATGTATTTTCCACCGTCGATGGCAGAGCCGTAAGGACTGAGTCCCATGCCCACGGCAGCACTATAGAGCTTGCCGCCACTCTCAAGGAAACCTGAAAGCATGGCATACTCGCCGTTGCCGCAGTAGTTCTCTGCCATGAAGTTGTCAACGTTCTTCGAGTCGCTCTGCGTGGCTGTCTCTCCCTCCACGTCGAGATAGGTCATGAGAAACATTCTCGGCAGGTTGCCGTTGGCATCGGCAAACTCCGTCAAGCCGTCGCCTGTTGAAGCCGAGAGGATATACTTTCCGAACTTGCCGAACGACGTGAAGCGCGTCACCTTATACTCAGCCGAACGAGCCTTCATCTGCGCATTCTCGTCGAGGACGTAAGAGCGCGTCGTGCCGGCATTGCCCTGATTGTAGGTGAGGGCGTAGAGATATTTGTCGCCGTAGTAAACCCACTCCGTCGCACCGTCGTTGACGAGTCCGTTGTTTACGGGCGACACGGAGCCGTTGTCGAGCGAAGAAGCCGTGAGCAGCACATTGGCAGTCTTGTCGCCATCGACCACCGACGTGGCAAGTGTGAAGGCGGTTACTTCGGTTGTAACTCCAGGAGCATCTGGGTTATCCGGCATCACGTCCCCCGTTGTGTCATCACTATCCGAACAAGCCGCAAGGCTTACCGCAATTAAGGCTGCGGGCACCATCTTAAAATACTTTCTCATATCTTAGTTCTTTAATTTAAGTTTCGCATTAGCTCAACTTTTGGGAGTTCAAGGAGTTTAAAGGAGTTAAAGACAATAGTTCTTCCTCTTCTTGAGTGGAAGCCAAAAGGCTTAGACATACGTTTATTCGCTTTGCTCAAGGAAACTCCTTCTTTAACTTCCACATTTCCGAAAGTTGAGTTCTTAATTCTTAATATTTTAATTGACTTCGTCGAACTTTGTTTCTTAATTTTTAATTCTTAATTCTTAATTCTTAATTTTTTAAAAGTGTACTCTTACTTTTCCGTAGAACGCACGACCCGCTTTCTGCAACGAGAAGTTGTCGTAGAGCTTCTCGTTGGTGAAGTTGCGGCACTCGGCAGAGACGCTGTATCGACCACGGCTCAGGCTGTAGGTCAGCGTCAGGTTATGTGAAAATTGGTTTGGCACAACATAGTCGTCCTTGTTTGCCCCGATGTTCGACGAGTAGTAGGTGAAGCTGTGCAGATACTGGTTGTCGTAGGTCAGCGAGAGCGTGTTGCCCTTGCGTCCGCAGTCGCGCCAGTAGAGGTTCACGTCGGAGTCGGCGAAGAGGTAAGGCAGGTTCGATATGCGCTGCTTGTAGTTGATGTTTGGCGACGACGAGCCCATCGACGTCTCCATGTTGTCGCAGACGTTCATCTTCGTGAAGTTGCCGCCAATGCTGAGCCATCTGCCCAAGCCGTAGCGCAGCGAGAAGTTGTAGCCCTTGGTCAGCACGTTGCCGTAGTTGATGTATGTGGCGGCATACTTTCCACCGCTGAGACTCATGATGTTGCGCTGAATGTAGTCCTTGGTGTCGCGATAAATCAATCCACCCTCAACGAACAGCGAGTGCTGTCCGAAACGCTTTGCATAACTGAGGTTAAAGTTGATGTTGTCGCTGCGCTCTGGCTTTATGCCGATGTCGCCCGTCTCAAGGTCTTCGTCGCCAAACATCTCTTCGATGGTCGGCAGTCGGCACGCCTTTTCATACGAGAGCTTTGCCTGAAGTCCATCGACGATGAACAGCGAGGCGGCTGCACCGTAGCCCCAGAAGTCGATGGTGCGCGAAGAACGCTCATAGGCGTCCATCGTCTCAGTCACAGCCACGGGACCCGACACATACAGATTATAGTATTTACCGAACACCGAGAGGTTCCATCGTGAAGACGGCATGTAGCGGTATGACAAGCCCGCAATGTTCTTGCGCGTGCGCTTGTCTATCGCGTCGGTCAGCGTCTCGGCGGTTAGCAGCGAAGCGTTGCGGCGGCGGAAGTCGGTCAGCACGTCGTTGAACGTGAACAGGTGGGCACGACCAATACTGTAGGTAGCTGTAGCAGCTGCGTTCCAGTTGTGGTTAGTGGCACGCGAATGTAGATACGACTGTTCACCGGGTGAGTTGAGCGGTGCACGCTCTCCGCGCCAGTTGTATTTATATGATGCCGTGTCAATATTTGTCGTCACGTCGCGGTTGTAGCTTCCCGTCACGGTGAGGTCAAGTCCGCGAGTCAGCAGATTGTGCTTCACATACTCCAATGTAGGTTGAAGCGAGTGACTGCGACGGTGTTTCTCACCATAGACGATTTCCTGGCGCACGCCTGTCTGTATTTCCTTATACATCTGAGAATAAGTGAGTCCGAAGAGCAAGCGGTCAGCCCACGTCTTGCCCACAACACCCAACTTGCCAATGACAGCCTCGTTGTGGTAGGTGTCGTTGAATCGCTCCACGTGCTCCTTCTTGTCGCGGTCTATTCGTCCCGTCTCGAAGTCCTCCACAGGCGAATCCACCTTATAGTTGTTGTCCGAAAAATTCTGAAAGGCAGTAATCTCGTAGGTCAGTCCGTTCTTGAACGTCTGTCCGAAGCTGACGTTAGACTTGTGGGTGTTGAACGAGCCGTAGGAATAAGACGCATCGAGAAACCATCCGTGGTGTCGCTTGTTGGTCACGACGTTTATCACACCGCCGATGGCATCAGTGCCGAAGCCCACAGGCACAACGCCCTTATAGACCTCAATGCGGTTGGCAAAGCTGACGGGAATGTTGTTCAGACCGAACGATGCCCCGACACCTTCCTGCGGCACTCCATCGATAAAGACCTTTACATGGTTGCCGCTGAAACCGTCGAGCATGAGCGACATGTCGGAACCCACTCCACCCGATTCGCGCAGCTTCACTCCAGGCGCCTTCGACAATGCATCGCTAAGACTCTTCGTGGTGTTCTGCATCTCACGTGTGTCAACGGCAATGGTGTTGTAAGCCGACTTGCGCACGCGCCCCACACCGTTAGCCATCACAACCACCTCGTCGAGCTGAACTTCCTTCTGAACATTGCTCTTGCGGTGATGTCTTGAGCCCTTGTGATGTTGTTGAACTTTTTTGTCAACTTTTGTTGTATCTTGCTGTGCCGTGACGGGAAGAATTGCCACGAGCAAAAGGCAAACTATTGCCAATATATAATTGATTTTTCTCATATCCTTCTTCGGTTGAGGGCATAAAAAAAGCCCAATCGCATAAATTCAACTGGATTTACGTGGTTAGACACTACTCGTTGTTTTTCTGGTGCAAAGTTACTATAAATATAAATAATGCACAATACCTAAAATGAATGATTTTAAAATGTGATAC
>JBJEKR010000077.1:0-15905 GCA_051878735.1 Prevotella sp.
GACTTCGTTGAACTTCGTTTCTTAATTCTTAATTCTTAATTTTTAATTCTTAATTTTTAATTCTTAACTCTTCTTCTTCTGTCCATAGTACGCGTTAGGACCATGCTTGCGGCTGAAGTGCTTCTCGATGAGGAGAGGATTCATCGTGGTGTCAGGATTAACAGAGAACGAAACGAATGCCATCTTTGCAACCTGCTCCATCACCACTGCATTATATACAGCGTTGTCGGCATCCTTGCCCCAAGAGAATGGACCATGATTCTTGACGAGAACGCCAGGAGTGTGAACAGGATTGATGTTGCCGTCCTTGATGCGCTTAACGATCACGTTGCCTGTCTCCAGCTCATAGTCGCCCTTAACCTCTGCCTCTGTCATCGACTCTGTGCATGGTATTGCATCGTGGAAATAGTCGGCATGTGTTGTGCCGATGTTTGGAATGTCCTTGCCGGCCTGTGCCCATGCCGTAGCATAGGTAGAGTGAGTGTGTACTACGCCACCTATTTCGGGGAACGTTCTGTAAAGTACGAGGTGGGTAGGTGTGTCAGACGAAGGGTTGAGGTCGCCCTCGACAACCTTACCAGTCTGTAGGTCAACGACCACCATGTCGGATGCCTTCATGTCGTCGTAGCTTACGCCCGATGGCTTAATGACTACGAGCCCCTTCTCGCGGTCGATGCCCGAGACGTTGCCCCATGTAAATATTACAAGGTTGTGCTTAACCAAATCAAGATTTGCCTTAAACACTTTTTCTTTCAGTTCTTCTAACATAGTAATAATTTGTATTGAGTAAGTTTATAATTTAGAGTTTGAAATACGGGTCATCCCTATATGCTCTACGATTGAAGCGGTAAAGATAAGCTCCACGCTTAGAACTTTCCTTGTCGATTAGTTCTGTCTTCTCGATGAAGTCCATCTCCTTAATTCGCTTCCTGAAATTGCGTTTGTCAACTTCCTCTCCCATCACAGCCTCATAGAGTTTCTGCAGTTGGGTCAGAGTGAAGAGACTTGGCAAGAGGTTGAAACCAATCGGTTCACACGATATTTTCTGCCTCATCATCTTGCGGGCTTTCTTCACCATGTCGTTATGGTCGGAGAAGAGCTTAGGCATTTCTTCAATATTTATCCATTCCACACCATGCTGCTCCTGTAATGAACTGTCATAGTCCTTCACGTTAATGAGCGCATAGTAGGCAATGGAGATGACTCTCTCTCCAGGGTCGCGGTCTATGCTACCAAAAGCGCCAACTTGACGGATATATAGATTGCGGAGACCTGTAAGTTCAAGAATCACTCTGTTGGCCGCCTCGTCAATACTTTCGTTTTCATTAACAAAGCCACCATACAAAGACCACTCACCGCGTCCTGGATCCATTTGGCGCTTGCCAACAAGGATGCGCAGCTGGCCTTCATCGAAACCGAAGATTATGCAGTCAACTGACACAAGAACCTTCGAATGTTCTTGATAGAATATGGTCATCTATCGTATAGGTGTTTTTTAAAGTTGTATTGTCGTCGGAATATGCAGTCCGTCATGGAACTTCCATTCCGACGACAATATCTATTTGATTTAGCTATTTAATTGAATGATTACCAGAAGTATGCATAGAATGCTGCACAGAGTCCGATAACTATGAGTGTACCAACGATATCGAACAATCCCCAGCTCTCGCGGATTGACTTCTTGAAATCTGACGTGAAGGTGATTGCCTCTACCTGCTCCTTGCTTGGCGCTGGAGTGAAGCAGCTGACAACGACCATGAAGATAAGGAGGAAGACGAGCAACCAGCACTCGAATACCAGCCAGTTGGTCTGCCAGAACCATGCCGTTGCATCCCAGAAGGCACCATCCATAGCTGCCTTGCCTGTGTCGGTGATGACATTGGTCACAAGACGGAGCATACCGATGAGGAAGCCTACTATCATGGTGTATTCACCTGCCTTTGGAGTAATCTTCTTGGAGAATATACCCATAGCGAACACTGCCACCATTGCAGGTGCAAGAAGCGACTGGATTCCCTGGAGATAGTTGTAGAGAGTGTCCATCTTCATCATGATTGGCAACCATGCGAAACCAAGAACAACGACAACCACAGTTGCAACGCGGCCTACAAATACGTAGTGCTCCTCGCTCAATCCCTTCTTCAATGGCTTGTAGAAGTCCTCGGTGAAGAGTGTTGCACAGCTGTTGAAGAATGCTGCCAACGAAGCTACGAGAGCGCAGATGAAACCGATGGTCACGATACCCTTGATACCTGCAGGAAGAACGTTCTTAACCATGATGGCAAAGGCGGCGTCGGTCTCCTGCATCTCGATAGAACCTTGCTCTGCCAATGCAGCTGCAATCATACCGGGAATGAGGAACATGAAGCAAGGAAGAACCTTGAAGAAACCTGCTGCGATAGTACCGCGGCGGGCACGCTTCATAACCTCCTCGTTGCTCTCGCCAGGAACCTGACCAAGTACACGCTGAACGATGTGCTGGTCTGTACACCAGTACCAGAAACCGATTATGGTAGCTCCGAGGAATACGACGAATCCAGGATACTCCTGATACATGCTGTCGCCAGCCTCCCAGTGGAACATGTGTGTTGTTCCATAACCATTGTTAAGCTGGTTGCAGTAGTTCATCATGCTTGTCCAGCCCTCGCCAATGCTGCCGCCACCAAGGGTAGCAAGACCAAGGAAGAGAACGAGGAACGAACCAATCACGAGAATTGGAGTCTGAATGGTGGAAAGGGTCATCACACCCTTCATGCCACCGAACACTGTAAAAATGGTAGTCAGAATGATAAGACCTATGGCACCTGCCCAGAAGTTCAGACCCCAAAGATACTCAAAGAAGATACCACCAGTAAGAGCTGTTACGCTCACCTTTGTGAGGATGTAAGCCACAAGGGTGATGATTGACAGCCATGAACCTGTGCGCTGTGTGTAGCGGAACTTAAGGAAGTCAGGCATGGTGATGATCTTGCCCATCTTGTTGATGAGAAGCTGATAGAACGGCACGAAAAGCCAACCGAGGATGAGGATCATCCATCCCTGCATCTCCCAGTGTGCCATACCCACTCCACTCTTTGCTCCAGTACCTGCAAGACCTACGAGGTGCTCGCTACCGATGTTGGCTGCAAAGATAGCCATACCGATTACATACCAAGGCTCACCTTTTCCGAAGAGATAGGCAGAAGAGTCCTCGCCCTGCTGAGCTTTTCTGTCTTTCACAATGGCTCTCCATACAGCCCATACCACGCCAATAACACCTATGGCGAGCACTGCCCAGTCAAGCCAGATAAATTCTGTTGATGTCCAATTCATTGTCTTTAATATTTGATTAAGTTTGTCTGTTATTTAGAGTCTATTTGATTGAGAACTTATAGGCGCAGTGGCTATAATACTTCTCGCCTGGCTTAAGGTAAGGCTGTGGCCAGTCCTTCTTGTTTGGAGAGTCGGGATATTTCTGACTCTCAAGGCAAACGGAAACCTGCTTTGGATACTTTATGCCGTGCTTGCAGCTGATGCCTGTGCCTTGGAAGTTGCCCGTATAAACCTGAACACCTGGCTCGTTGGTGAACATCTCAAGGAAGATGCCTGTTACAGGTGAATAGAGAGAAGCGCAAACCTGTGTATCGTCGCCCTTTCCGTCCTTATAGGTGTTGAGACACCAGTTGTGGTCGTAGCCGGAAGCGTTCTTAATCTGCTGGAATGTTGTGTCAACGATAGTTTCCTCGATGGCATGGGCGTTGCGGAAGTCCATAGGAGTGCCTTCTACAGAAGCTATCTCGCCTGTCGTCATATATGTCTCATCGGCAGGTGTGTAGTTGTCGGCATTTACATAAAGTACCATGTTCATGCCTGGCTTCGATGGATCGCCATTGAGGTTGAAATAGCTGTGGTTAGTCTGGTTGATGATTGTCTCCTTGTCTGTCGTTGCCTCCCAAGTGATGTCGAGAGTGTTGTTGCTCTTTACGACGTATGTTGTCGTCGCCGTTACGTTTCCAGGGAAGTTGTTGTCGCCGTCAGGAGAGACAATAGTCATCTTCAACGTTGAATCGTTCACCTGTTCTGCATCATACACTTGATACATCCAACCTGTAGGACCTCCATGCAGGCAGTGTCCAAAATTGTTCTGTGGAAGCTGATACTCTTGACCATCGACGGTAATCTTTCCTTGATTGATACGATTGGCATAACGGCCTACCGACGAACCGAAGTCACTTGGCGTATTCTCGATGTCGGCATACTGTGCTATGTTGTCATAGCCCAGAACAACATCAGTTGGCTTTCCATCCTTATCAGGAACAACGAGCGATACGACACGAGCGCCAAAGTTGGTGATGCAAACTTCCATGCCGTTGCTGTTCTTCAGAACGTAAAGAGCTGTTTTCTTACCATTGATTGTTGAGTCAAACTGTGCAGGATTCAGACCCGATACGGTCTCTACCGCCTGCTGACCAGAGGTGCAACTCGCTGCTGCTATCGCAAGCATACCTACACCTAAGATTGATGCCTTAATCTGTCTCTTCATGAGTTCGTTTTTAGTTGTTATTAAAGATTGTTCTTAATTTGTGCGCTAAATTACAACTATTTTTTTAAACTACAAACATTTTTGCCTTTTTTTTTTCACAAAAGTGTACTTTCTACACTTTAAGGACTCATTATTGCCATATTTAGATGTTATATAGCAGACAATTTAGAGATATTAACAAAAAAAGAGGTCACATATTAGAAATTATATGTGACCTCTTTTATATATAATAAGGTGTATTAGCAGATCTTTCTCGAACCGTCGCCGATGACTACGTCATATACCTTTGGAGCGTGTCCGTACTTGGCTGTGAACTTCTCCTTGGCATCAGCAATGAACTTGTCATACAATTCGTCCTTTACAAGGTTGATGGTACAACCGCCAAATCCACCACCCATGATACGGCTTCCTGTTACACCGTTCTCCTTGGCAATGTCATTGAGGTAGTCAAGTTCCTCGCAAGAAACCTCATACTCCTTAGAAAGACCGTAGTGTGTCTCGTACATCTTCTGACCTACAGTCTCGTAGTCGCCTGCATTGAGAGCCTCGCAAACGGCAAGCACGCGGTCCTTCTCTCCAAGGACGAACTTAGCGCGACGATAATCCTCATCGCCCACTTCGGCCTTAACCTCTTCGAGCTGTTCCCAAGTGCAGTCACGCAATGTATCGAACTTAGCCTCCGGATGCTTAGCGGCAATGTGCTTCACAACGTTCTCACAGCTGTTGCGACGATCATTGTATGGAGAGCCAGCCAATTCGTGCTTAACGACAGAATCAAGCAATACCAGCTTGTAGCCGACAGGCTTGAATGGGAAATACTCAAACTCGCGGCTGCGGCAGTCGAGGCGCATAAGACAACCTTCCTTGCCAAACACACTTGCAAACTGGTCCATGATGCCGCAGTTTACACCACAGTAGTTGTGCTCAGTAGCTTGTCCTGCAAGTACCATATCCCACTTCGAAACTTTGTTATCGCCAAAAAGGTCGTTAAGAGCGTATGCATAGCAACTCTCCAGAGCTGCCGATGAAGACATGCCGGCGCCAAGAGGAACGTCACCAGCAAATGCAGTGTTGAATCCCTTTACGTCAACGCCCAACTTCTTCATTTCCTGAACTACACCATATATATAACGTGCCCAGCTTGCTCGTGGACCTTGTGGGTCATCAACCTTGAACTCCACCCTATCCTTCAAATCTATGGAGTAAGCCATAATGGTGTCGGTACCATTTGGACGAATCTCACAAAGCATACCTTTGTCAACAGCTCCGGGGAAAACGAAACCACCATTATAGTCTGTATGTTCACCAATAAGATTTATTCTACCAGGCGATGCGTAAATGTTGCCTGTCTTACCATCAAAGTGCTTGATGAATCGACTTCTTACAAATTCAATATCCATATTTTTTTCGTAATTAAATAGTTATTATAAAGTTTGTTGGATTACTTCAAATTCAAGCCAATCTTGCTGCCCCAGTTGCAGAACCAGATGATGTAGGCATAGAATACAAAGAGGAAGCACATTGCAATGATGACACCTGTCATGTCAACAATAGCTCCCATCAGAGGCATGAGAACAGCTGCACCAATTACGCCTGTGTTGATGACACCAGAAGCGGCCTTGGTGTGAGGACCCAGTTCCTGAAGGCCAAGGTTGAAAATCAAAGGCCACATTACTGAGTGGAACAAACCGGCGGCAAGCATACACCAAATGCCAAGCATACTGCTTGAGAACAGCAACGAGAGAAGGATGCACACTGCACCAAGGCACAGGCAAGAGGTGAGCAGCTTGCGAGGCTCAAACTTTGTAAGGATTCCAGCACCAACAAAACGTCCAACCATCATGCCGCCCCAATAGAACGACAGGTAGCTTGTAACGATGTCGGAAACATCGACGCCAGCGAACTCTGGCAGAATCTCAAAACGATACTTCAGCATGGAAGGAACTCCAATCTCTACACCCATGTAAGCGAAAATGCCGAGGGCACCGAGCCAAACGTGTGGATACTTGAACACGCTGCTCTTGTACTGACGATGCTCGCCAGCATCCTCTGCCTGCTTGCCTTCGTCAATCTTGGGCAACTTAAGCATTATAAGAATCACGCACACAACGAGAGTAAAAATACCAAGACCAAGATATGGACCAGGAACATACTCAGGAGCTGGAGTCTTGCCGGAAATAATTATCTGAGTGATGAAAATAGGAGCGACTGTTGTTGCCACAGAGTTCAATGCCTGCGAGAGCGTCATGCGGAATGCGCCCTTCTCTGGTGAACCGAGTACCATCACGTAAGGATTAGCAACGTTCTGCAACATTACAATACCCATAGCTACGAGACACATAGTGCCAAGGAATACGGCGTAAACATTGGCGCCGGCTGAGATGGCGGCATTAATGCCGAGAGAGTTGATGACGAAACCTATGCCGACCACAGCAAGACCAAGCACAAGCGTGCCCTTGTAGCCAATCTTACTCATAAGGAGCGAGAAAGGAATCGCTAAGAGATAGGCACCATAAAAAGCAGAGTTCACGTACTGTCCGTCTTGAGCCGTAAGGTTGAAGGCTTTAGAACAGAATGGAATCATAGAGTTGTTCATTGTTGTCACAAATCCAATAAGGAAACATACAATGAACACAACGATAAGTGCGAACGTATAGTTCGGCGTTTGTTTTTGACTCATTTCTTTAAGTTATTGTTATTTTGTTATTGTTAATCAAGAAGTTCGACATAAATGTGGCAAATCCATATCCTATACATTATATTATAATATTATAGGACATGGATTTAGATATTTTGTAAGCAGATTACTCTACACCAAACTTGTAGATTGTCTTCTGCTTATACTGCTCGCTTGGTCGAAGCACTACAGAAGGGAAGTATGGACGGTTTGGAGAGTCGGGGAAATGCTGGCACTCCAAACATACGGCAGAGCGCTTGGGGAATGTGGCACCATGCTGTCCAACAGCGCCATTGCAGAAATTGGCAGTATAGAGCTGTACGCCTGGCTCAGTTGTATAGACTTCAAGTGTACGACCGCTGACTGGCTCTGTAATCTTTGCGGCAAAACTCAGCTCACCTTCTTCCTTCTTGTTAAGAACATAGTTGTGGTCGTAGCCTGAACCATTCCTTATCTGTTCGTTGTCGGCATCGATTTCCTGACCGAATGGCTTTGGTTGACGGAAGTCGAACGGTGTTCCCTCCACCTTCAGGATTTCACCCGTAGGTATGCTGGTATTGTCTATTGGGAGATAGAAATCGGCATTAATCTGGCAAGTCTGGTTCTCGATGGTTGGAGTAGGATTTGCAATGCCTGCCAGTGAGAAGAAAGCATGATGTGTGAGACAGATGATTGTCTTCTTGTTGGTTGTGGCGAGATACTCAATTACAAGCTCGTTATCGTCGGTGAATGTAAATTCAACAGTAACTTTCACCTCTCCCGAGAATCCTTCCTCGCCGTATGGAGAAGTATAGTTGAGAGCCAACGAGCGTGGTCCCATCTGACGTGCGTCCCAAACTCTCATGTTATATCCCTTCTTTCCTCCATGAAGGTGGTTAGGACCATCATTGAGTGCCAACTGGTAGTCCTTACCATTGAGTGTAAACTTTCCCTTGCAAATGCGGTTGCCATAGCGACCGATGAGTGTTGAACGATATATTTCGTTGGTCTCAATAAGAGCCTGGATACTATCAAAGCCCTGAATTACATTGGCAACCTTACCTTCCTTGTCAGGCACCATGATGGCACAGATAGCTCCACCATAGTTGGATATTGCCACCTCATAACCCTTACGGTTCTTAAGTATGTATAAATCGGTCTTCTTACCGTTGATTGTGGTCTGGAAATCTTTGCGATTCAGACCACACAGATTCGCGTTTTCTGTAGTGCTTGTCATATTACGAATGTTTTTAGTTATTACTAATGTTTTTTACTACTTGACTGCAAAGTAACTAAAAAAAAACAAGACTGACAAACTAAACTATAAAAAAAACGTTTAACGGATTGTTAAAAACAACTAAAAACAATTTGAAAGGAAATCTGCCACAACATAACTACTGCCTCCAACAAAGATTAGATCGTCGGCATTAGAATCACTCAACGCTGCTCTATATGCTTCATTAACAGTTGAATAGACATTGCCTAACAGTCCATTCGACATACATATATTGGCCAATTCCATGGCTTTTATGGCTCTATGGCTATTGGCTTGTGTAAAATAGTATATTGCTTGCAAAGGAAGCAGTTTTGCTACGGAACGAATATCTTTGTCATCGACCATTCCAAAGACGATTCGCCTAACATTGCATTTTGTGGCTCCTATCTGTTGACCCAAATACTGCCATGCCGCTACGTTATGGCCAGTATCGCACACTACCAACGGGTCTGTCTGCACCGTCTGCCATCGTCCCAGAAGCCCTGTTGTCTCCACCACCCCATCTAATGCCTTCTGCAAGGCTGAAACATCGTTCTTTACTATGCCCATCTCAACCAATTTGGCATATACCGTCAGTATGGTGTTTGTGTTCCTTGCCTGATAAATACCAGCAAGCTGACCATTCAGCATACCATAGTGTTTTGTGGAATATTTCATCTTATGGCCGCAGACATACGAAAGCAACTCAGCTTCGTCTTCTGCAAACGTGATAGGTGCATCGTTTTCTGATGCTATACGTTCGAAGACTGGCCTCGTCTGCTCGTTAGCCTCTCCCACCACTACGGGCACACCTCTTTTAATAATGCCTGCCTTCTCTCTCGCTATGCTTGCGAACGTGTCTCCCAAAAACTGCGTATGGTCAAGACTTATGTTGGTTATGACCGAGAGTTCGGGAGTGATGATGTTTGTGCAGTCAAGCCTACCGCCCAACCCTACTTCAACCACGGCAATGTCAACCTCCATGTCTCTGAAATAGTTGAAAGCCATTGCCGTAGTGAGTTCAAAGAACGAAGGATGCAGCGGCTCAAAGAAACCAATACCTTTGTCAACGAAATCAACGACATATTTCTCGCTAATACACATGCCGTTAACCCTAATTCGTTCACGAAAATCTACAAGGTGTGGAGAGGTGTATAATCCCACCTTGTAGCCGTTTTCCTGCAGCAAGGCGGCAATGGTGTGCGAACACGAACCCTTACCGTTTGTGCCAGCAACGTGTATTGTCTTGAAGCACCTATGTGGATGTCCATAGTGCTCGTCGAGGGCAAAGGTATTTTCCAGTCCGCTCTTATATCCCGACTTCCCCTGTCGCTCGAACATGGGAAGTTGGTTGAACAGATAGTTGGTTGTCTGCTGATAGTTCATCAACTGAAATAGTTCCTAAATCTTTGGAATATAGAACGCTTCGTAGCGGCATCACCCTTGAAGTTGTCGCTATTCTTCATTTTCTCCAGTTCTTTCTTCTCTTCGCGACTCAAAGTCTTTGGCACATACACGCTGATGTTCACCACAAGATCGCCCTTACCATTGCCATATCCTTGTACGGCAGGCAAGCCTTTCGCTCTCAGTCTCAGTGTCTTCCCTGGCTGTGTACCTGGCTCTATCTTCACTCTGAGCTTTGTGCCTTCGATGGTTGGTATTTCAACATCGCCACCCAATGCAGCCGTTGGGAAGTCAAGCAACAGATTATAGATGAGGTCGTTGCCGTCACGCACGAAGGTGTCGTTCTGTTCTTCCTCAATGAACACCTGAATGTCGCCGGAAATGCCGTTTCGATGTCCTGCATTTCCCTTTCCAGGCACATTGACAATCATTCCTGCGGATACGCCGGCTGGAATGTTTATCTCTACCACCTCTTCACCTTTCACGACTCCCAGTCCACCACATTCGTGGCACTTGTTCTTTATTATCTTGCCTTCTCCATGACATGCAGGACAAACGCCCTGAGTCTGCATCATACCGAAGATGCTCTGTGTGGTATGTGCTATCACTCCAGAGCCATGACATGTCGGACATGTATCCATGCTACCTCCATCCTGCGAGCCAGAACCATGGCAACATGAGCAAACGACGTCTTTTCTCACCTTGAACTTCTTTGTCACTCCCGTCGCTATTTCCTGTAGCGAGAGCTTAACCTTCAGTCTAAGGTCAGTGCCTCTGTGTTGCTGTGGCCTACGCTGTCCGCCGCCAAAGCCACCGAAACCGCCGAAGCCGCCTGCATGTCCACCGAAGATGTCGCCGAACATGGAGAAGATGTCGTCCATATTCATACTTGCTCCACCAAAGCCCTCGAATCCTCCGCCTCCAGGACCAGCGAATCCGAATTGATCGTACTGCTGTCGTTTCTGTGCGTCGTGCAGCACATCATAAGCCTCTGCCGCCTCCTTGAACTTCTCTTCGGCATCTTTGTTGCCTGGGTTACGGTCAGGATGGTATTTTATGGCTATCTTACGGTAGGCCTTCTTTATTTCGTCTTCAGAGGCATTCTTGTCAACGCCAAGCACCTCATAATAGTCTCTCTTAGCCATTTTTCAATTTTTATTTTCAGTCATTCAATCTTTCACTGCCCTACTGCCACTTTGGCATGACGTATCACCTTGTCATTGAGCTTATATCCTCTCTGCACACAGTCGAGTACCTTACCCTTCTTGTCGTCGCCCATTCCAGGAACCATTGCAATCGCCTCGTGAACGTCGGTATCAAAATCGGCATCCTCTGTCTCAATGACATTGACTCCAAGTGTACCGAGTACCTTCAAGAACTTGTTGTAGATAAGTTCCATTCCCTCTCTGAGCACAGCGGGGTCATCGGTCTTAACGCCGTTGGCAATGGCGCGCTCCATGTCATCAATGACAGGCAAAATGGCAGTGATGGCCTTCTCGCCTCCATTGAGTATCAGTTCCGTCTTCTCCTTCAGCGTACGCTTACGGTAATTGTCAAACTCTGCCACAGAACGCAGATATTTATCCTTAAGTTCCTCTATCTGCTTGTTGGCCTCCTCCAGTGGGTCTTTCTCCTGACTGTCAGTAGCATCAGTAGCTTCCTGATTTTCCTCACACTCAAGGTTTTCCGTCTCCTCAGGCTGTTCATTAACAGTTTCCTGCTTTATCTCATCTTCTTGGATGTTCTTATTCTCTTCCATTGTCGTAATGCTTTTAATGTTCTACTCCTTAAGCTGCAAAAAACGTGCCAAAAGCGAGTCTCACTTTATTTTTGGGCATACATCTTAGCCTTTTGCTCCTTAATCTGCTCGTCGTAGATGTATTGGTCGTACTCCATCAGCTTGTCAATGGTTCCGTTTGGAGTCAGTTCTATTATTCTATCTGCCACGGTCTGTATGAACTCGTGGTCGTGGCTTGCAAAGATGATGTTGCCCTTAAACTGCACCAGATTGTTGTTGAACGCCTGTATGCTTTCCAAGTCGAGGTGGTTTGTCGGTGTATCGAGAATCAGGCAGTTGGCATTCTGCAGCTGCATTCTTGCTATCATGCAACGCATCTTTTCACCTCCCGACAACACGCATACCTTTTTCATCACGTCCTCGTCCTTGAACAACATTCGTCCGAGGAAGCTTTTCATCAGCACCTCATTGCCCTTGCCATACTGGCTAAGCCAATCGACGAGATTCATTTCGCTGTCGAAGAACTTTGTGTTGTCCAATGGCAGATAGGCTGTTGTTATCGTAACACCCCACTTGTATTCGCCTGCGTCAGCCTGTCGGTTGCCGTTGATAATCTCAAACAAGGCAGTCATGGCTTTCGGGTTATGGCTAAGGAACACTGTCTTTTGTCCCTTCTCAATAGTAAAGTTCACATGATTGAACAGTACAGTACCGTCTGGCTCCACAGCCTTAAGATCCTGCACTTCAAGGATCTGCGTTCCCGGTTCACGCTCCATCTGGAATATAATGCCAGGATATTTGCGCGATGAAGGACGTATCTCCTCAACACTAAGTTTCTCCAACATCTTCTTTCTTGAAGTCGTCTGCTTGCTCTTTGCCACATTAGCAGAGAAACGGCGAATGAACTCCTCAAGTTCCTTGCGCTTCTCCTCGGCTTTCTGGCGCTGATTCTGTGCCTGACGCAAAGCCAGCTGTGAACTCTCGTACCAGAAAGAATAGTTACCCGAGAACACCGTAACCTTTCCGAAGTCGATGTCCACCGTCTGAGTCGATACGGCATCAAGGAAGTGGCGGTCGTGGCTCACTACAAGCACTGTCTGCTCAACGTTGCTCAAATATTCTTCCAGCCACATCACCGTGTCGAGGTCAAGGTCGTTGGTGGGCTCGTCGAGCAACAGGTTGTCAGGATGTCCAAAAAGAGCCTTGGCAAGCATCACGCGTACCTTCTCGTTGTTGGACAGCTCGCTCATCATCTTATCGTGAAGTTCGTCCTTAATTCCCAGATTCGAAAGCATCTGATCGGCATCGCTCTCTGCATTCCAGCCGTCCATCTGGGCGAACTTGTCCTCAAGCTCAGCCACCTTTATTCCGTCCTCCTCGTTGAAGTCGGCTTTCATGTAGAGAGCCTCACGCTCCTTCATATTCTCCCACAAAGGCTGGTGCCCCATTAGCACTGTATCTCTAACGCTGTATTCATCATACTTGAAGTGGTCCTGCTCCAACACCGAAAGACGCTCTCCTGGACCAAGCTCAACGCTTCCCTTATTGGGCTCCAGATCGCCGCTTATGGCACGAAGCAGTGTTGATTTTCCGGCTCCGTTGGCGCCGATTACTCCATAGATGTTTCCACTTGTAAATTTGAGGTTTACGTCCTTATATAGGACTTTCTTACCAAACTGAATAGCAAGATTTGTGACTGTTATCATTTCTGTTTTCTTACGTTTTTTCTTTTTGCGGTGCAAAGTTACACATTTTTTCCGAACCTAACAAACATTTCTATTCTTACCTTGTTATAAATATAAAAAAAAGTACCTTTTCAGTATGGCAGTTGATATTTATCAATAATTAGTGTCATAAATACAATTATTTATTCCGCTCCAACATTCATCTCAATCATTCATGATAACTTTGCAACGTCAAAGTAACGAAGTGATTCGGAGCAGAGACGTTTATCATGTAATAGTAGTATTTTAGTTTTGGTTTAATTTTGCCTAAATAAGCATTGGTTTATTAGGTTAATTCTATCAATTGGTATTATCATTTCATGATAGGTAAAACAGATTGTATAAGGATAATTTTAGAGAATCGAAGGCTTCATTACGTTTCATAGTGAGCGAAATGAAGCCTTCATTTTTTATTATAACGTGAGTTCGACGAATTCATATTTAAAACAACCGTCTAATGTAGGCGCTGCACTGGGAGTGTCATTCCACTACAATCTTCACGCTCTCCTTGCCAATCTTCGCAATTACCACACTTCCGCTCTGGGCGGCGAACTGTGCCGTTCCGTCCATTGCCTTCGTTGTGCCAAGCTGTTTGCCGTCGGCTGCGTAGAAGACCACCTGTTCGTTGTTGTCAAGGCCGGAGAGGGTGATGAAGCCGGCTTCGCTCTGCACAACCACGCCACGCAGGTTTGCGGCAGAGAGGGCTGCGGCATCGTCTATGGTGCCCGACGACTTCAGCCAGTAGAGCTTAGCCGTGGCGACGTCTGAGTCGTAATAACCCATTTTCATTGCCGTCACCGTGATGTCGCAACAGGCGGCGAGGGATATTTCGTCAGAGTAGAACTTGCCTATGTCAGCACTCTTTATTTCACTTGCATATTCCACCCCTTCAGTGTCGCAGCTGAAGCTCAGCTTTCCATTGTCGTAAACTATTGTTGGTGTGGCGCATTTTTCTTTTCCGAACACTTCCCATGGGTTTTCAACTGTACCAAATGAACCACATTCGCTCCATGGCCCTGTTCCCATGTATGTGTAGATTGCCGATTGAGGGGCGAAAAGTGTAACACCAACAAAAAGTATCGTCTTCTATACTTGTTACAGAATTGGGGATTGTAAAGGAGGTGAAGCTGTGGCAATCACGGAATGCGGCACTTCCTATACTTATCACTGTGTTAGGAATTGTGATGTCAGGGAGGTTTCTGCATGCACAAAATGCTCCTGCTCCGATACTTGTCAAATAGTCAGGGAGAGTGACGGAGGTAAAACTTTCACAATATCCGAAAGCATAATTTCCGATACTTGTCACTGAATTGGGGATTTTGACTGAAGTGATTTTTTTCCATTCGAAAGCATTGTTTCCGATACTGGTTACTATAAATTCTCTATCCTCAAAAACAATTGTATTAGGAATAATGACGTCTCCTGTGGAGAACGATGTTCCAGTTACTTCGGCTGTATAATCATCTTTTACAAGATTATAGTAAATCCCATCCACCTCAACATCGTAAGCCAATGCTGACGTAGCGAAGAGAACGCTGAGAAGCAGCGTCAGTGACAATGTTGTATATCTACGTTTCACAATCACATTACGGACACATGATTTCAGCCGTTAATGTCCGTTATCGGCATGTTGTTAATATTTCAGTTGACAAGTGAACGAGTTGACAAGTTGTTTGCCTTGTTGTCGAACTTTAATTTTTAATTGGAATTCCCTTCGGACATCGAATGTTGTTTCTTAATTCTTAACGTGAGTTCGATGAATTATAAATCGTTGAAAATTTGGCAATTAGCGATTTTTTAGAAATTCCCTTGAACTTGCGAAAAACTTTGTAATTGCTAAAAGCAATGAAACTAAAGAATTTCGCTATGATTACCGAGGGCAAAGTTACAGATTTTTTTTGTATTGCTGATGATTTTTGCAAAGTTTTTGATGCGCAGATGGCAAAATATACGTTTAAGGCAGAAGGAAAGCGCAAATACCACCGTGACAGCCGTATGTCAAAGGCAGAAATCATGGTGATAATGATTCTCTTTCATTCATCAGGGTATCGCTGCCTCAAACATTTCTATCTCGAAAAGGTATGCAAGCACATGCGCCATCTGTTTCCCGAGGCAGTGTCATACAACCGTTTTTGAAGAACATCGCCCAGGTAGAGCATTCAAGACACAGATGTTTCGATAACTTCGTTGTCAAACTTTTGGGAGCTATTGCCGCATACTGCTACTTCCCAAAGAAACCAACCATAAGGGTACAGACCGTGGATATTTCAAATGACAGGCAGCTTACTTTATTCTAAAGAATATTCGTCGAACTCACGTTAAAAATTAAAAGTGGAGGCCCCCTCCAACTCCCCCAAGGGGGAGAGCAACGTTAGCGCTTCCACTGTGCGCAGCCATCACTCCCCCTTGGGGGAGCCGGAGGGGGCCTCGCCTCCACTGGGAGTGTGGGCGGGACGCCCGCACCTTGACGTATAAGTAGTTGGTCAAGCGGTGCAGGACAATCTTAAAAACATGTGAGGTAACCCGAGTAACCGAGGTAACCACAGAGGCTAATTTGCTGCCTCGCGAGGAAAATAATGTTACATCCCGATGGAGCGCATTTTTGA
>JBJEKR010000078.1:0-14491 GCA_051878735.1 Prevotella sp.
GGGGGAGAGTAAGTTACCGCACTGCGCAGGTTTAATTTCGTCGAACTCACGTTAACCTTAACTTTAACCTTGACTTTGACTCTATTTTCAATATTTAAGGCTAAAAAAAGTATGTTGACATAAATGGCAAAGTATCTAAAGATAAATGGCAAAATATGTTTAGATACTTGGTGTAGTATGTTGAGACCCTAAAATACGAAGCTGTTGACTACCTGAAGAGGGTAGTCATTACTATGGGGGCATGAATAAAAAGCTTTGATTGTTACGACAGAAGGGGACGATCCTCCATCCGCAAGAATGCGGATTGCCGGCATGTCGTTGAAATATATGGATTATAGGTCTGTCACCTACATTTGTTTACAAATTTTTTTAGATTGTCATTAATATTCGGCATGAGAGAATCTTTGACGGTGTGTAGATAAAAACACTCAGTTTTTTAAGTCAACTGTTGATAGATGAGGGTGAATACTGGCATATTCATTCGACACATTCGATATTTTGATTGCAAATATACGATTTATTTTGCTTCTATGCAAGAAAAAATGTGCGGATTTTAAATCGTTTCTATGCCCGTACGACCAAGAGTTCTCTGGTCGTACGTTCAAAGGGTCTGTGGTCGTACGTCGTTAGGTGCTATGGACGTACTACCAAAGGGTGCTTGGACGTACGTCCAGGGAACCTTTGAACGGCGATGAACAGGAATGAACGAAAAGTGCGTGAGAAGCACTGATTTTGAACGGTTTTTGAACGAGAATGAATGGGATAAGTGTCTGTTCCTTCTAATTCCGTTGTTTGAGTAGCTGGATATATTCCGCTTCAACTTGGATGGCTGCCGAGAGATTACATTCCTTGAGGTCAATGAGCAGACGCTTGGACTTGCTGCCACGCTTGCTCATCAGACGACCCTCAAAACCGCTGAGCCTGCCCCCGATGATGCGTATCTGCTTGCCGTAAAGACGGGGAGAGACTTCATCATAGCTGTAATACTCTACCATCTCGTGCTCCTTGACTGCCTTCATGAATTTCTCCATGTCATCATGACGCACGGTCATCGCCTCAAACTGCTTGCCGCCACGTACATAGCGGTACTGCAACAGTTCGAAGCCCTGAATGATGGGGTCAAGTACTACACGTGATTTATGCACGAATATAAGGTCAGACATGAAGGGAATGGAGCGCACCACATGCTTCCCAAACTCCATGAACACTTGTTGTTTCATAGGGATGAAGACACACCCCTTCATACATGGTAGTTCTTGAAGTTGCTTGAAAGCGGGATTCTTGGCGTTTGGACGTGCCAAATCGCGCAATACATACCAATAGTCTTCCATATTAATACATAAAATTTTGACCTTAATTTATACCATTAAGTCCTGACTTCTACTATCCGTTGAAGCCAATTCTTTTAGTCCTGCTTGTTTCTCTTAGACTCTGAGATACAGGCAGTTACATAAAAACATTCGAAAAATTCGGCTTTTCAGCCAATCCCCTGTCAGTTGGTGGTTTCATCTTAATCTCTAAAATCATCCCAAAGATTCAACAGCGGAGTGTTGACCTCTAACTGTCCATTTTAATGGTAAGGGGCATATCTATTTTTGCGCAAAGATATTAAAAACTTTCCAATTAGCCTAAAATAACAAGTGTATATTTGATTAGCCAACAAAAACATTGATGTAAATCAAGAATATGATAGCCATGCGATTCCACAATAGTTGTGGGGAGTATCGAAAATAAATAATAAACCGCAATATCCAGCAGGAATATTGCGGTTCTATTTCTTGAGGTACCTAGCAGAGTCGAACTGCTCTACACGGTTTTGCAGACCGTTACCTAACCGATCGGCCAAGGTACCATTGTTTGATTGCGGGTGCAAAGGTACTACATTTTTTCCGTTCCACCAAACTTTTCTTCAACTTTTTTTGAAAAAATAGTGTTTTTGCAATGAAATGTTGCACTGATTGTCATTCAAAAATCAGATTAGGCGGAAGATTATCTATTGATGACACCAAAGCAACATCGTCTGCGTCAGCGATATGAGCAACGACGCGGCACCGTGGATTGAGATACGCCACAAGTTGGGCTTCAACGCCTAAGCCCGAATCATTGACGTGGATGACACGGTCAGTTTGGTTTGAAACGATACTTGCAGACAAAAGCCTGTTGATTTCACTTCTTACCTTCCGTTCAACCTCCCTGCCTTTGTATATGTATGATCTGGCAACAAAAGGAGCGAAGTAAGCAGCATCTTCCAGTCGATGTGAAATCGCTTCGTAACGTGTGACAAACAATCGGTAGAACTCCTTGCGAAGCTCAAAGGCAGTGGTTCCCATTGCGGTAATCTGCGAGGCAGAATAGCGGTCGCCTATGGTTATGTTTATGTTGCCACGACTACAAAGACACTCGCCACAGGGCATGAGATGGCGTAAGCCGTGGAGATGAACATCCACAATGTCAATGCCAAGATTTAGGGCAAGCGAAAAGGCTCCCTTGTGGAACCGGCTAATCTCTCGCTTCGTGACCCGATGCCCTTCGGGAAAGACAGCAATGCTGTATCCCTGCGCCACAAGCGTGGCACAACGCTCCATTATTGGCTCAAAGCCATTCTCTGTACAGATAAAATCGGCATAGCCAAGCACCTTGCGGACGAATGGATTGTGCCACACCCTGCTATTAACCACAATGATTATCCGCGGCGAGAGTGCCATGAGACAGACAGAGTCGATTATGGACTGATGGTTGCAGATGATGATGGCAGGCTTGGAGAAATCCTCACCTCGGGGATTATCAATGTGGGACTTGACACCGATGATATGTTTCACGTCGAAACTGAAGAAGCGATACATCAGCGTATGGAAACGTAACATTCTCTCAGGAGTCTTTCTGTGGAGGACGAAATGCCAAAAGCCAATGACAACACCATATAAGACTTGGGATAGATAGACTACGGCGGCATGAAGCGTGATGAAAGCCTGCGACAGGGTTAGCGGCTGCAATCTCGGCGTAACGTCGCCCTTAACGGTCAGCCAACGGAACACCACAGGAGGAATGATGCAGGTCATCAGCACTACGGATGCCATGCCGACAATAGTTACCACACCAATGGAGAACATAGCTGGATGTTTGGCAAATACAAGGACCCCCATACCTATGAACATTATGGCGGCGGAAACGAATATACTGCGTTTGTAGGACGACAGAAGCCGGCGCCGATATGTGCGCTCGTAAATGAGTCCTTCGGTGATGAAAATGGAATAATCGTCACCTTGACCGAAGATGAACGTGGCAAGAATGACATTGACTAAATTGAACTTCAAGCCAAGAAGACACATCGTGCCGAGAATCCACAGCCATGAGACTGCCATCGGCAAAAAAGCAATGACGGCAAGTTCGATGCGACCAAAGCTGAGCCAAAGGAAGAAAAACACGATGAGTCCGCAAGCCCAACCAATATAGTTGAATTCCGAGGAAAGCGACTTAGCAATGGTACTGTTCATGCTATCGACATCAAAAACGAAACCGTCTGCCTGCCCTTGGATTGAAACGAGAGGCGTGACCTCAGACTTTAGACGGGAAAGACTGTCATGTCCGACAGTTAGCGGCGAGACGAGCAGAACAGAACGACCTGTGTTCGCAGAAGAGTCAAACGAAATGTATGACGACGTTATTGGGGCAAGACGAGAAGCAAGTACTGATGGATCAACGACCTCGAAACTACTCGTCACAAGTCTTTGGAAATCGGAAAAGGCATCAGAGGTGAATCCTGAGTCGGCTGCCTTTGCCGGCAACTCTTGACTGAACATCTGCCTGTGACGCTTGACAAATGAATTCCACGACCTCAGACGAAGACGCTGCTCGGCTGTGGAGGGAAGGAACTGCCCTACTCCACCCACTTCGCCAACTAATCCGCAACACCTCATAGAATCAATGACGGGCATCAGACGTTCATTAGACTGCAATGCGTCGTCAATGCTCTCTCCTTCGGAGCAGACATAAAGCCTTGCCGTCGAAGCCTTTTCGTTGCGAGCAGCCGACAGTTGGCTGAACAACTCGCGCTGTGAGTCAGTCATGTAGTTTATGTTCTGCATATTGGTATCGAACTCCGTAAATAGACTGAAATAACCCAATACCAACGTGACGAGAATAAAGGCGAGCCGTATATAAAGGTTGTCTAATCTCGACTTCTTGAGTTCAAGCGTCTCGTATGATGGAGTTTGAAGCTTCGACGTTGTCGAAACCATTTGAGGAAGAAAAACCATTGAGAACACGATCGTTCCCACCAGCATTGAGGCGGCAAAGAAACCTAAGTCGCGAAGAGCGGGCGAATGGAGAGGAATCAATGCACAAAACGCCCCGACGGTGGTGACATTGCCGATGACCAAAGGCGAGACAAGTTCACGGAGCGTGGAGCGCACATCAGGAGCATGGCGAAGATGAACCAAGACATGAAGAGGATAGTTTACTGCTATACCGACAATCACGGCTGACATACCCATCACAATGACAGAGACATCATGATGGAAAAGACTTACAACGGCGAGAGCCGACAACCACCCAAAGGCTATTGACACAGCAATGAGCATGATGTTACGGACATTGCGCAAGGTGAACAGGAGTAATGCCAAAATGAGGATTACGGCGAAAGAAACGGTATAAATACTGTCAGTCTTTATACGGTCGGCATTTGCCACAGCAATAACGGGAGCACCGATGTTGACAATGTCGATGTCGGAATATTCAGATTGCGTAGAAGACGAAACACGGTCAATCAACTCTACAAGGCGTGCATTGCCCGATGTCTCACTGCTACCAAACGAGGAAGTGACAATGCACACAGCGCGCTTGTGGTCGGAGGAGAAGATATGACCATCGTAGAGGTCATAGTCAATAACGCCTCCCTGTCGCTGCAAACGTTCCACGACAGGTGTGAAAAGAGCCAAAGGGTCGCGTCTTATGTTGTCGTAGAGCATAGAGCCTGTAGGGAACATAAGCATCTGTTTGTCAGCTTCAAGCTGACGATTCACAATGTCTCTGGTATCAAGCAGGCTGTCCATGCGGGCATAATCGGCAGCAGTAAGAAAATACGGCATATTATCGTACACATAAGCCACAAGTTCCATCATCTGCGAATAATCGACAGTGTGCATTATGTTTTGGGCCAGATGTGCCGTATCTGCAGCGGCAAAACATTCGGCAAAACCATCGACAGCCTCAATCAAGCGTTCCTCATCAACGGCAGTCGTATCGGTGAGAGAGAAGAAGACGAAGATGCGGTCGGCAGCGTTCAATTGCTGATATACTCGCATGGATTTCCTGTAAGTGGAGTCAGACGGCAAAAAATCGCTGATGTCCTCCTTGTAGCTGATGGTTGTTGTCTGCAAAGCGAACAATGAGACGACAACAATCAGCAATAGCCACATCATCGTCTTTCGTTGACGAAAGGTATCGTATATTCTCAGTATTATGCCAGTCATACTTTAAATTAAGAGTTAAAAATTAAGAATTAAGAGTTAAGTATTAAGAATTAAGAGTTAAGAATTAAGAATTAAAAATTAAGAGTTAAAAATTAAGAGTTAAGAATTAGAAATTAAGAGTTAAGAACAACTCTAAATTCAAGACTCATTGCTCATAATTTTTACAGGATTTGAATATATTCCAAGGAAGATGTCGTAGAGCTGATCCATATCCACGCCTTCATTGACGTAAGCATCGAGCTTATGCATGTGGTCTATGAAAGCATCCCTCTGTTCTGTAGTATATTTATCTGCATAGAGGTCCTGCCCGTATCGCATATCGTGTGCAATATAGTTGTTTGGAAACAGTCGATATGAGGAAACGATGCGCTCGTCAATGAGTCGTGCCACCAACTTGTGATACTCGTTCTGCGTATTCTTGTCAAACTGAAGTAACTCGGCTCGTTCCAGAGGTTTGCAAAACTCGAGATGCACACGTCCCTTGTACTGAACAATGCCCGTAAGGATACTGTTAAGGTCCTCGCCAGGTCGCTTTATGTATCTTGTACCATCGCGTGAGGTATAGAGTTCAAGAGCCTTCAAGAAGTCACACGACTCCCACTCGTAGCTCACCGCTACAGGCACGATAGAAAGTTGGTCGATAGCGTCAATCTTGTTGTCAGTACGGCTCATGCAAAACATCTTGACAATGCCTTGATCTGTAAGGTCATTGCCGTCCTTGGTGCGCCCGTTGCGCTGAGCAATCCACACACTCTGCTTCTTCTCGGTGATGACATGGCGTATATATTCTGAGAGGTGGAGGCTGCTCTTATAGAAATCCCTAATATTGCCGCCACGCTCCACACGGAACATCTTGTTTGACTTGCCAATATCGATGACGAGTTCGTTGCACATCAAGTTTGCTCCAAAAGTAATTTCCGTGGTCTCATGCCCATTCTTGTAAAGCTGGTATTGCAACAGGCTCGAATCAAGCATGATGTCACGATGATTGCTTACGAAGAGATAACGGCGCGAAGGGTCAAGTCGCTCGATGCCACAGGAAGTGAACTCAGTAATGCTACGTCTGATTACCTGTTCATTGACGCAACGCATCACTTCCAATTGGAAATCTCGAATGTTCGTGAACGAGCAAAGTTTAGCCCTCACCTCTTCAAGAGCGACATTCGGATAGACATAGGAAGACAATAGCGGGAAGAACTCGCTTTCGGCAATTCGTCGCATAGCAGCAGGAATCTCCTCATCGTAATAAGGACGTATGTCGTCATACTTATTCATATTTTCTCAAATCTACAAATTTTATAGGTTTTCTACTTTTTGCCGGGAAATTGATTTTTGCAATTTCCTCTTTTGGCAGTATCTCAACGTTTGGAGCTACACGTATTCGCGAGCGGAAACGATCTTTGAGGTCTTTGACTACGTCAAATCCCGGCTCATGCTTCAATCCAATCTTAACGGTCACCTCGTCGGTACCCGCCGCAGAGAAGCTGACAAAGACGGCATAGTTCTCAATGTAGTCAACATTATCAAGCACGTCGTTGATTGCAGGTGGATAGAGCGTTGTCCCCTTCAGCTTTATCATGTTGTTTTTTCGGCCTACAAGTGGAGTAAGGCGATAAGCCCAACGTCCACACTTGCACTGTTCTGTGCGTTTTGCAGCCATGTCGCCTGTACGGAAACGAAGCAATGGCATTGCCTCTACGCCGAGGGTTGTCACCACTACCTCGCCAACCTCGCCGTCAGCAACAGGCAGATTATCATCGCCAATAATTTCCACAATGATGAGTTCCGGATGCACATGCCCCCCCTGACCGTACTCACATTCAGAGAACGTGGCTCCCATCTCCGTGCTTGAATAGGTGGCGAAAAGTTGCACCTCAGGCCATTTCTCGTATATTCGTCGTCCAAGGAGATTGAGCGAGAAGTCCTGCTCTCGCAGCCCTTCGCCAATGCCAATAATGCGTCGAATGCTTGAATTGTGATAGTCGATGCCATGTTCCTCCGCATACTGTAGCAGACGCAATATGAATGACGGAACGCACATAATGGTGTCGGGCTTAATGCGTCGGATGGTGTCCCACTGTAGTTCCGGTATGCTATTCCCGACACGGATTACACTCGCGCCCAACTTGCGCAAGCCAAGGAAATAGGCAAGACCAGCCATAAACCGCTTGTCGAGCGTGGTCATAAGCTGTACTACATTTCCCTTTCCCACACCGGCACACGCAAACGATTTTGCCTCGTTGAATGCAAGACGCTCAAGATCTACCTCGCTACATCCGAACGTAACGGGGTCACCAAGCGTGCCTGAGGTTGTGATATAGTCAACGATTTCCTCGCGTGGAACACAAAGGAACTCTTCGTTGAAGAGCTGCAAGTCCTTCTTCTCCGTGAACGGAATCCTCACGAGGTCTTCTATATTGTTTATCTTGCTGATGTCTATCTCGTATTTCTCGAACAGTCGCTGATAGTAGCGTGAATGTTCTGCAAGATAAACGAGTTGTTTCCTCAGCAGTTCCTCCTGGAAATCCTTTATTTCCTGCGGAGAGCGAAATTCAATGTCGTCAAGCATAAAGAATTAAAAATTAAAAATTAAAAATTAAAGGCGAAGCCCCCTCCGTCTCCCCCAAGGGGGAGTGATGGCTGCGCACAGTGGAAGCGGTTTTGTGGCTCTCCCCCTTGGGGGAGTTGGAGGGGGCTTCGAGCATTATGTTTTAAATATTTAAACCATTTTAGAAATTCTGTTGTCCAACCGGCAGATTCCAAACCTTTCTTTTCGGCTCTCACTCCGAAGCCATGACCACCAGTGGAATACTGTATGTAGCGATGTGGAACGCCGTTGGCTGTGAGCGCCGAGTCGAGCAGTTCTGAGTTGCGATAATCTACTATCGGGTCGTCCTTGCAGTTGACGAGAAAGACAGGAGGACAATCGGCTGTCACATGCCGTTCCAACGACAACGAATCACGCAGTTGTCGGTTTCGCTTCCTGCTCTCGCCGAGCAATCCCTTGCGCGAACGCTTATGTACACATTTCTCAACCATCGTTACGACAGGATAGATGGAAGCTACAAAATCGGGACGCAAGGACACCGTCGGCTCAATGCCCGATGCTGCCAAATAATTAGTGCCGCACATCAGTGCCGACATCATAGCAAGATGCCCACCAGCCGAGAAGCCCATGACACCGAGAGGACAATCGGCAACGTTCCTTTCCTCCATCTTCATGCGCACAAGCATTATGGCGCGCTGCAAATCGCAAATCATGTTGGGGAAACGATTGCCTCGAAAAAGGAGATTGCTATGGGTAATGTAGGAAAAAGCTCCGGCAACCCTGTAGTCAAGGACAAATGCCGCCATGCCATTCTGACGCAACCATTCGGCAACCTCACGTCCCTCACTCTCCATAGCATGCCAATGGTAGCTTCCTCCAGGACACACGATAACGGCAGCTTGGGGTTTTACGCCATCAGGTAAATAGGCCTGAATGGTCACTCCGTCAGCCTTCACTTCGGTGCCTTCCCAAATATGCACCTTCTCGACCTTTGCCCCGACACCGACGAAGGAAAACACAGCCAACAAACACGCAAGAAATCTCATAGTTTACAAATGATTTTGTTCATACCTACTATTGCCTCTGCGGTGTTTATTGCAGATAGAGGCACACCGCAAATGCCATGAAGACCTACGCACTGTCCAGTAAGATAGAGATTCTTCAACTTCGTAACGACAGGCACCTGTGACAATACAATATTGTTGCAATCCTTGCTGAAACCGTACATTGCCCCTTCCTTTGAGTGGTAATAGTCGCGAATCGTAAGTGGTGATGCGGAATATATTCTGCTAACACACTCTCCAAAGCCCGGACTTGTCTCTTCCATGCGTTTCAACACTTTCTCAACGTGTGTGGCTTTCCACGCCTCATATTCCGCGCCCCGGTGTCCTGTTTTTGTATCAGCCCATCGCTCCACGGCAGAAAAAGGCATGATGCAGTTGACAATCATTCGTTGCGCCCACTTGCCTTGAATGGCAGAAGGCGGTGTCATATAAAGGAAGCCAATAGGGAACTCCGCCTCGTCGTAATCGGCAAAATCCCAGATTCTGCCATAGTCTTTCTGAACATAGCAAGTGTGGTTGACATACGGATATGTTCCTTCTTTCAATTCAATGAAGACGCAGAAGATGGAATAAGTTCCCGGTATCGACTCCAGCCTGTTCATGTATGATTTTGGGAACGAACCCTCATCGGCAATTCGGAAAAGTTCACTCGTATGGACTGAGGAAATGTAGTAATCTGCCTCAAACTGCATTGTTTCTCCATTAATGCGCCGTGCCTCAATCATTTCCACCTTGCGGTCGTGTGTAACTACACGTGTTACCTCAGTACCTGTAACGACGTTTCCGCCATGCTGCCTGATGACCTCTGCCAAGGCTGTTGCCAACTGGAGGCTTCCGTCTTCAAAGCGTGAAGGTCCCTCAATGTATAGTACATTTATCAATGCGTGGATATAGGCAGGGGTATGTCCTTTCACTCCACCGTACATGGGATTCATGTAGGCAAGAATGTCACGCAACCTCGGGTCGGCAACATATTTTGCAATAAACCCATCGACAGGCATAAGAAATTCGGCACTGTGCTGATAGATGTCTGCCTTGGCAGGTCGAAGTCGGAAGATGTCGAGTTCGTCAGTGACTCTATAAAGTGCATCGACATAGTTGCACAGGTTGTCAGCCTCGGCGGGGAAATATTCCGCAAGACTTCTGACAAAGCCGTCACGCCCGGAGGCAATGCGATAAGTCGTGCCGTCAGACAAATAGGTGATTTGATCCATGCAGTCGGCATCTACATTGCGAATGTGGAGTTTGTCAAGAACGCCAAGATAATTGCAGATACGCCACAGGGTACCTCCCTCATGGAAACCTCCGAGAAGGTGCATGCCAGTTTCGAACTCCACTCCATGGCGCGTGAATGTCTGCAATCCACCTCCCAATGTGGCGTTCTTTTCCACCACTGTGACTTCCATTCCCTCCTTGGCGAGCAGTGCTCCTGTGGTCAAGCCTCCAAGTCCACCTCCTATTATTACAGTCTTTTGTCTCATTGCCCTTCCTCCTTGATTTGTTTATATATGGTTTCTGCCGTAAGCAACTCACTGCATGTCACTATTGTACCGACCAACACTCCAAGCATACCATGCGAGTTTATGTTTTGTCCTGTTAGCAGCAGATTTGGTATTCTTGTCCTATGCTGAACACGATATGCCATGGTGTTGTTGATATCCTTCGCCACTCCATACATCGAGCCGCCTTCGGTGCCCGTATAGTCACGGTAAGTCAACGGTGTAGATGTCCAATACTTCTCTATGGAATCCTTGAACCCTGGGTTCTGCCTATCCACGGCATCAATGAGTCGCTCGGCATGTTCGCGTTTGAAAGCTTCGTAATCGCTGCCACGGCAGCCAACCTTCCGTCCCGCCCAACGCTCCACATCGGCATACTGCATGTAACTCAACACCTCGCAAGCCTCGGCATACGCCTGTCCGTTGACAGCAGCGTTGTCGATGTCCTTCGTGCAAAGGTGCATATAGAGATAGCCTTTAGGCCATGTTTGGTCGTTGTAGTGCTCACAATTCCAGGGAGTCGATTGGTTGTAACCATAGACATTGTGGTTCATATAAGGCATGGTCAGTGGCTTGAACTTCACATAAACGGCAAAGCCGCCTACGGTGTTCGGAATGGCGTTTATACGTTGCCTATATACAGGGCGTATTATTTTGTTGTCGGCAAGCATTTCAACAAGTCGTGCAGGATGTATTGCCGAGATCACCATGTCTGCCTCGTAACGGTTTCCTGAAGCAGTGATTACCGCCGTGGCTTTAGAATTGTCACATTCAATCCTCACAGCCTTTTCCCTGACCACAACGCTTCCACCTTCCTTCTCTATCTCCCTTACTAAACTGCCGGCAATGGCATCGCTGCCGCCTACTATGCGGAAGGCACTCTGATTGTAGAAGTCGGCAATGAAAGCGTGCGTGGAAAAAGGAGTACGGTCAGGCTCTGCAGCATACAATGGCAGATTGCCCACAAGTACCTTCTGTAATAGTGGGTCAGTCACTAAACTTTCCACTACCTCGTTTACGCTTCGGCATTGATATTCGGTATTTATCACCACGTCGCTGGAGGCATTGCGCAACGAGTGAAGTGAGGACGCTTGTGCCACCTGTTCAACGATGTCAAAATAGCGTTGCAGATTCTCGCGCTGACGAGGGAAACACTCGGCAAGTCTGTCGATGAAACGTTCGCGTCCGTTGGCAAAGCAGAACTCTCCACCTTCCAGCTTGACGACGTCGTAACCCTCAGTGTCGAGTTGTTTCAGAGGAACATCGTCGATGTGCAGATACCGCATCATCCTGTTCAGCGTCTGCCCCTTTGCCGCACTCCCGATAAAATGCATGCCTGTCTCAAACTTCGTGCCACCACGACTGAAACATTGCAGACAGCCTCCCACCTGTACTCCCTGTTCGAGCACAGTGACTTGATAGCCGTTGCGGGCAAGGATAACAGCCGTAGAAAGGCCTCCCAACCCACTACCTATAATCACACATTTCTTCATAGTGTTGCTGATAAGTTCGTCTAAAATGTCTTGCCTTTTCCGCCATTGTCGAGCCAAGGGTCTTGTCAGAGATGCATACTCGTTTGCCTATCTCGATGGTTATTTCTCCACGGGTAAGATGCGTTGCCCTTTTGTTCAACACAAGACCTGTGCCATGAAGATAAACTGGAATTATATCCATGTCGAAACGGCTGGCAATATGGAAAGCCCCTTGATGGAAACGCTGAACTTTAAGCGACGCTGAACGTGTTCCCTCCGGAAACACCACAACAGAATAGCCACGCTCGACGATGCTGCCAAGCCTTTCCAGATTGTCGTTCCAATCGTTGCTTGTCGGTATGAAATCGGCATAACGTATGATAACGGCATAAAGAGGATTTCGCCACACCCAACGCTTCGTCATTATGACAAGACGCGGTGTAAGCATCATGACACACAAAAGGTCAAGATGGCTCTGATGGTTGCAAATGATTACAGACGGACGCGAGAAATCTTCGTCAAAGTGATTGATTATCCTTGTACTCACGCCAGGCAAATGACCGATGAGGAAACACGCCAAACGCTGAATCATCTTATGAAGCCTTATGCGCTCTCGCTCTCCTGTTTTATGGGAAAGGAAAAAGAGCAATACCACCAACTGTATGGGCAACATCAAGACGAAAGCCAACAACAGCGGCAACAACGTAGCAAGCATAATGAGGATTTTCCGCGGCAGGGCATATACAACAGCAAAGAAACAGAGTATTGTATTCAGCACACTGATGCGGACAAAATCAGCGACAGGGCGAAAATGGCTCACTCGCTCTTCCTTTGGCGGATAATACACTCCTACAGGAATGCTTCTCACGTCAACTCCATTCCATGCCGCATAGACAAGAAGTTCAAGCTCTGCCTCATAGCGCGATGTGACAAGAGACAGCCAATGAAGTCGGTCGAGCGGATAGGCACGAAATCCCGTTTGGGTGTCCTGAAGACTTATTCCCGTCTGCAAGCCAAACCAAAAGTTACTGAACTTGTTGGCGAAGCGACTTCCACCGTTCATACGCTCACTGTTCTCTCCCTTGAAAAGTGACGGGTCGAAACGATTGCCTACAATTATTGAATAAGGCCAATGGCGTATTTCCTCGATGAATCGGGGAAGGTCGGAAGCATAGTGTTGACCGTCGCTATCCATCGTGACGGCATGGGTGAAGCCACGCTTCCTTGCCTCCTTGAATCCCGTCAGCAAGGCAGCACCCTTGCCACGGTTACGGTCATGAGCGACAAGAGTAATGCGGTCAGCAAAACGTTTAAGCACCTCGCGCGTGGAGTCTGTGCTGCCGTCATCAACGACTATCACATCGTCAATATGACACAGCACATCACCAATCACAGCGGCAAGCGATGAGCCGTTATTGTAGGTTGGAATAACAACACACACACGTCTATTCATAGCATAACGACAGTTTTGCGAAACAAACATCGCCGTGAGTTACCACCGCCTTTACATGATAGCCGTCAATCGTGATACAAACCTCCACTTCGGGTGTCTGCACGGGAGTGAGCAACGACAGGAACTTGACGTTCTTCGCCTTGCAAAGCCGAAGGCTTCGGTTTAGGCACAGTTCAGCCAATTCCGTTACAATCTGTATGGTGCATACTCCCGGTACAATAGGCAATCCGGGGAAATGCGCCTTAAAGATGGCGTGTTCGGGACAAAACCTTATCTTGAAAGTCGAAGGCGAAGCCCCCGAAGTCCCCGAAGCCCCCTCCGTCTCCCCCAAGGGGGAGTGATGGCTGCGCACTGTGGAAGCCCCAACGTGGCTCTCCCCCTTGGGGGAGCTGGAGGGGGCATCCTTTATTATTGTATAAAACCCATTCAATAGTTTCATCGCCTTACTTTTAATTCTTAATTTTTAATTTTTAATTCTTAATTTTCTCTCCCCCTTGGGGGAGCTGGAGGGGGCTTCTCTTAATTCATAATTTCCCCTTCGGGGACAAGCGGTTCGAATATATATATAATATGGTGGCGTTGGTTGGTAAGTCTCATTGGCTCGCCAGCTTCACGTTTTTCAAGCAACAGAAGCAAGTCGTGGCGAAGCACCTTACGGACATACCACTTGTCCATCATCTTCATCACATTCATTAACTTCACCTTTCGCCGCCTTTTGTCGTAACAGAAATCAAATGCCTTGATTCCGAATTCGTTTATAAACGAGCCAACTGTTGAGACAGAGTCATCGTTCAAGACGGCAATGCCTGTAATCCCGCCTCGATTCATCTCAATAGAAACGGTGTATCGATCTATTGCGATTATAGGCAATGCATACAGCAGGAAAAGGGAAAGTATCAACAGATTTCTCATTGTCAATTCTGAGTTTTGAATTATATATTGATTTAAGCACGAAGTGCTTTTAATCTTTAGCGTAGCTTTATC
>JBJEKR010000078.1:14591-57121 GCA_051878735.1 Prevotella sp.
AATTAAAGACTAAGAAATTAAAGATTAAAAGATTAATGATTAAAATTCTCTTTCTCATCTCGTTCTTTATTTTGCTATAAGTATTACTCCGATAATGATTAACGCCAAGCCTATCCAACGCACTAAAGGCACCTGTTCGTGGAAGATGAACACTGCGGCAAGCATTCCCATGACGTAGCTAAGACTAACCATAGGATAGGCGACACTGAGAGGAAAATGCTTCACGATGTACATCCAAAGCAATGACGACAAGGCAAACGACAATCCGCAGGCAGCAAACCAAAGATTGCTGAAGACGCTTGCAAAAAACGCCCACGACCATTGGAATGCGCTCATCTGCTGAAGGGAAATCTTCAGCGTAACCTGTCCCAACACAAGAAGAAGTGATTGGGCAATGGCAAGAGTCAAGACATTAACCATGATTACAAGTCCTTTTTAATTGTTCAAATGATTTTATATCACCACCGGCACGCAAAACTACAGCCCTGGCAAACTCGCCTGCTTCGTCATGACAACCAACGAGAGCCGTCTCTATGTCGCCGGTCTGAATCTGCAGCCAAGCATCGAGCAATGCATCATCAAGAGAATGGCAGCCGCTCGAATATGTTGAGTTATATCCGTGATTACCAGTTCGTGTGGCAATAAGACTTCCTATAGTGTTATGGGTGGAGTTGATGAAATTTGTAGGCTTCAACAATTGTTCGCCATTGTCATAGATGTCATCAAGAAAAGCCTTCGTCTCTTCTATGCATCCCAACGCAGTGCCAGTAACTATCGCATCGGGCTTCCTCACGCCAGCTCGCTCCATTGCCACTATGGAGGTAATAAGCGCACGACGCAAAACGCCACTAAGCCTACGAGCAACCAAAGGAGGAATTTTGGGTTTCTCTTCCTCTGCTATTTCTGAGAAATCAACAATCGACAAGACTTCACATCCCTCATTCCTAACTTCTCTCTCGTCACTCTTCTCTCCACTTACCTCGCTCCTCGACAACACAATAGAAGTGTCGTTTCCTCCAAAACCGAAAGAATTGCATAGCACATGTTGCAAGGATATGTTGGTGATTGTCGTACCAACAGGAACTATACAATCGGCATCGGACTTCGCGAATCGGAGATTTGCCGGTATCAGGTTGTGCTGCAAAGCCAAGATGCAAAAAGCTATCTCTATGGCTCCCGAAGAACTTGTAGCATGTCCGGTCATGGCCTTTGTCGAAGAAATGTAAGGCAAGGTTTCACCAAACAATCGGCTGATGGCACGACTTTCGGTAATGTCGTTATTCTGTGTCCCCGTACCGTGAGCATTGATATAGTCAATATCGGCAGGAACCAATCCCGCCATAGCCAAAGCCTTCTGCATGGAAAGGAATGGACCAATGCCATCATCCGACGTTGCAGTCTGGTGGAAAGCGTCGCAGGCGTTGCCCCACCCCGTCAACTTTGCAACAGCACTGACACCTCTTTGAGCTGCGCTTTCTTCCGTCTCCAAGACAAAATAAGCTGCACCTTCGCCAAGGTTCAAACCTGCACGGTCGGCAGAGAAGGGTCGGCACGGTTCGTGGTCGAGAATCATTAGTGTATTGAAACCATTGAGATGGAAACGGGTAAGACACTCAGTCCCTCCCACCACTACACGCTTGAACATTCCACAACGAATCATATTGGCTCCGAGAATGAATGCGTTTGCTGCCGATGAACAAGCGGTACTACAAGTCGATACTTGCGCGAACTGCCCAAAATGTCGGGCTATTGCTTCGCTGCATTGCTGACAGTCGCCAATGCTGCTTGCGTCGCGGTTTAATCCATAAGCCTGTTCATGAATGTCCATCAGGCCTACGGTAGTGCCCGAAATGAAAGCTGTTTCCGACAAGTCACCATCCTTGAGTGCCGCCTCGTCAAGTGCCTCGTCAAGAGCCTTGATTCCAATGAGCACAGCGCGCCCTGCGCCACTGTCTTCACCTGTCATGGCGGCAAGTTCAGCGTTGCTCAGCTTCACCTCACCAACAGGCAAATCACGATGGATGGAGTCGAGATATCGGGGCATGGCGATGCCCGACCTGCTCTCCTTCAGAGCCAGCAATGTCTCGGCTTTATTATTACCGATTGCAGAAACAGTTCCGACACCTGTTATGACTATCATTTCACGCGGTTCTTCTCTACATATTCAGCCATCGTGTTGACAGAGGCAAAGATTGCCTTTCCCTCTTTCGGGTCACTGAGGCGAATACCATAGTTCTTCTCCAACAAAACGATAAGTTCAAGGGCATCGATGGAGTCAAGTCCCAATCCCTCGCCAAACAGAGGCTCCTCGTCGCAGATGTCTGCAGGGGTCATCTCCTCAAGGGACAATGCCTCGATTATTTGTTTTTTCAGAGTTTCTTTCAGTTCTTCCATTTTAAATTTTGAGTTTTGAGTTTTGAATTGTTGCTCTTCGAGCCATTTTCAATTATTTAATTATATCTTGATTTAAGCACGAAGTGCTTTTAATCTTTAACGAAGTTTTATCGCGAAGCGATTTTAATTTTTAATTCTTAATTTTATTATTCGTATCTCCGCCTTATAGTCGTTCTCATCAGTATAGTCAAGCCATCCTCCAATAACCATATTGGTTTGAGGGTCGTCAAACGACAATTCCAGCAGTTGCCATGTCTGATCTGAATGTTCTTCAGACAAATAATAAAACATGGTTTCACCATATATCTTATGCCGAATGGCTATCTCTCCAGTCACGATATTAGGCAATGTATATACAAACACTGCGGGACTTGGGAAAAAGTCATTCTCGTCGGCAATGGTTGCCTGATGCTTGCAGTCGTCGGCCCAAGAGCCTCTGCTACCAGCAAAAGCCACAGCACAATGTTCCAGTTCTGCCGAAGACAACCCAGAAGGCTTAACCAACAATTCGGTTGCAACGAAACCAAGTCGGCTTAACGGATCCATTTTATAGTATTTCGGATAGTCGCCAACATATTCCTTATATAGTTTGGTAAGCATTGTTGCGGCATCGGCCTTTTCCACCAACATCTCGCCATCAACGCAAACCGAACCAGGAGTAATGGTTACTGTATGTAAAGTTTCAAACGACGATGCTTTGTGTCTGCCCTCAGGTTCACAAACATCAGACTTGCCTACAAGAAGGGCGGCGTTGCAACCTCCAAAGCCTGACAACAACTTAACGAAACATTGTTTGTCAGTCAAAGAAAGTGACTTTGTCACATTCACCTCGTAGCTCACTCCAAGTTCGTCGAATCCATGAGTCGGCAGCACTTCACCATGCGCAAGGGCTTCCATAGAAACGATACACTCAAGCACTCCCGCTGCTCCCATAGTATGTCCAAATATTCCCTTCAAACTATTGACAGGAATCTCGGCATCGTCAATGCCCTCTCTATGTAGGGCTATCGACTCCATTTCGTCGTTGTAAAGAGTTGCGGTGCCGTGTACATTGACAAAGGCAAGCTCATCCAATGGCATTTTCCCGACAGCGCAAGACAAAGCCCTAAAACTACCTTCACCAGTCCGCGATGGTCCTGAGATATGGTTTGCGTCGTTTCTAATTGCGCCACGAATTAGTTTCATGCCTTGATCTGTTTCTGATGACAAAATCATTGTGGCAGCGGCTTCTCCAAGGTTAAGTCCATCACGATTCTTGCTGAATGGACGGCATTGCTCCATTGACAGAGCCTTAAACGACTGGAAACCTGAGACAATGAATTTTGACTGAACATCGCACCCACAAACGATAGCATGGCGATACTTTCCACTGCGCAAGAGGCGCATAGCAACAATCAGTGCACAAACACCTGAAATACATGCATTGGATACAACGACAGGAGTCGAAGTGATGCCGAAAAACTGTGCCACAACTTCCGCCGACTTTTCTGGAAGAACACGCTCGCGCGGCAAATGCGGATAAATTGTTTCGTCAAGCATCTCCACATTTCCCTTTGTCGTCGATAGAACAAATGCTACATCGCCTCCCGACAAATCTAAACCTGTCTGCGCAATAGCATCAGCAATGGAAAGAATGGCAAGCTGTTCGAAGCGTGTGTATTCACTTGACCTTGCTCCTGCAAGCCCCTTGAAACGTTCCTCAATCTCTCCTTCGTTGAAAAGTGAGGCGACAAATGGCTCAGAAAGATTCCACCTGTCCTCATGGAGTCGTAAAAGGCTATCACCTCTCTTCACGGCCATATAGTTTGACTCTGAGCCAAAAGCTATCGGCGACACTATATTATGGGCAATGCAACTTACCATCACTTCTCAATCTTCATTGAATACTCCCCATTTCTCTTGCCATTTCACATAATAGTCTGGGCTATAGAGCATCAGCTTACGGTCAAGGTCGATGAATGCCTGGACACTATGGCCTGTTGCCATTAGTTCATCATCGTCAACACTGTGAATCTCGTAATCAAATACAATCTTGGCAGCCTTGGTAGGCTTATATATAATGTCTATTCTATAACGATGCTCATAAAGGAGAGGTCGGATATAGCGAAACGATAATTCAACCAACGGGGCATAGAACCCATTGGCAACCATCGTCATATACTCAAGACCATATTTCGTACCAAAAGTCTCACGGGCATCCTCAAAATAAAGAGGATAAGATCCATGCCAAACAACACTCATGGAATCAACCTCACTGAAACGAATGTCAAACACCTTAGACGCTCTCATCTCTCAATGCAATTTTTATTGTTGTTGTAGCAATAATCTCATCACCAGACTTTATCTCGGCAGAAGCCAACGTCATTCCCAAGACACTCTCTTCCACGACAATGGTGGTCAGAAGCGTTTCGCCTACGCTTGGCAAACGATTGATTTCCAAGTTTCGAATAGCACCTATATACCCCACCTGTACGTCTTTCTTCAATACATATTTGTTGACATACCCCAAACGGGCGGCACATGTCTGTGCGATGTTCTCTATCAATCCAGATGCGGAAAGTTTTCCATCGTCGCAAAACATGTTGTCGGCATCAACAACAAGTCGGCATATTGTCGATTTGTCGTCAAAGTACTCCAATCTGTCTATCATGACAAATGGAGGTTGCTGTGGGAGTAGTTCGTGTATGTCAATATCAGTAAACTGCATAATATCAATCATTTATGATTTGAAGAAATCGAAGAAATTGAACCATTGTTCTGGATGTTTCCTCACAATGCGCTCGACGATGTCGGCATATTGTTGCGCAAGATTGTTCACCCTGTCCTTTCGTGGCATGTCGGCAGGAGGCATTACAAGCTGCTCTATATAGATGTGGTAATGAGACACACCTGTCTTTATGACGAAAATAGGCAAAGCCGGAACCTCACGCTGTACAATGACATTGAAAGGTCCTGCAGGGAAATCTGCTACGCCGTCGAAAAAACAACACTCCACAGTACGCTCAGAGCCATTGATTCTGTCTGCTGGCATACTGACTATGTCACCATCACGCAAAGCGTTGTTTATGGTGAACAAATGTGCCATGTCTTTACCTATTGGCACCATCTCGATGTGGGTTCTTCCAAACTGTATTCTGCGGTTTTCCATCACAGTGGCAGTCTCGCCCTCAAAAACGAGTGCATAGATTGTCTTATGCTCAGTGACGAGGTTATAACCGGCAATCTCATAGTTCCCAACGTGGGCGCTGAGCATCATGAACGACGGCTCTCCCTGTGCCAACTTTTGGAAACGGTCGAAGTTGTCGATAGTAATGTCGAAGTGTTTTCCTGCATAACAGGCAAAACGGTCGATAACGACCTGTCCGAAACGATAATGGTTTTTATAAGAAAGCCACAAGGCTGCCAATGGCCCTTTGCCAATGCGTTGGCGACAGAAACGATATGAATGTTTGAAGCCAGGTCGAAACAACATATAAAAAGGCACGACACACGCTACTCCAGCATAATAAATGCGGAGATTGAGGAAGCGAAAGCAGTTGATAAGCTGCTGTTGCATCCATCTGTTTCCATCGGTTTTGCCCTGCCACTGTTGTCCCATTGTCAAATGGCTTTATGCATTCACCCTTCCTTCTATGTAGTTGCAGAAGTCGTTTAGCGTTACTACTCCAGCCATTTCTTCTGGCTTTATCTTAAAGCCGAACTTCTTCTCTACTATTACCACAATGTCAACAAAGTCGAGGCTGTCAATTCCGAGGTCCTCCTTGAGTTTTCCTTCCGGAGTAATCTTTTCCTCGTCTATTTCCAAGTCGTCGATAAGAAATTCCCTTACCTTCTCTTCAATTTCCGTTCTTGTCATTTTTCTATCTTTTTAAAATTATTATTTTAACCTTTTAATTTTCAGCAAACTATGTCCCTGTCCTATTCCATCATATATTTCGAGAACCTCAAGACCCACCTTATCTACAATTTTCAGGAAGTCGTCAGAATGATACATCTTGCTGTTTCCATTTGCCATAGCTGAGAAATAAACACTTGTCATCGTGAGGCAAAATGAAGCCTGTTCAAAACGCTGCCGATCCCAAAATGTTTCCATGATGTAAAGTGTAGTGTCGGGTGACATAACTTTCATGGTTCGCTGCAAAATGCTAGAGATTTCCGTCTCTGAAAAACAGTCAAGGAATTGACTCATCCAAATGGCATCCCAAGGTCCATGTGGCAATTCATTCCTCTCGTCCAATAGATTAGTGGCGAAGCCCTTGATGCGATTTGCCCCTTTGCATCGCTCAATCGACTTTTCCATCATGCATATCTGACCAGGCAAATCTACAATAGTGACTTCCACTTCATCGCTCCTTGAGACACAACGTAAAGCGAAGCGACCAGTATTTCCTCCCACGTCCATTAGTCTGCGAGGATTATCAGCGAAAACGACGTCAAGGGCAGAGTCAAACGAATGGTCACTATAGAAGTGGTCAAAACCGAACCAACTGTCCTGTTCTTTCTTATTCAACTGTGAAAGACCTTCATAGATTGTCGCCCAATCGCCAAGAGTCTTCAATCCAGAAGGTTTACCCTCTCTCAAAGCCTCTTCAAGATGATACATTCCACGGTAGTTGATATGATGGTTGAATGACATGTTAACCCTTGTGGCTGCATCGGTTATCAGGAACCAACCTGTTTTGGAAAGAGAGAAACGTTCTGTCTCGGTGTCAACAAGTATTGTGCCAATACTAAGGGAAGCATCAGTCAGGATTTTCACTGCATAAAGTGACAAGTGCTTTTTCTCTGCTATCTCGTCAACAGTCAGTCCTCCCGTATGGTCGCGAAGCAAGTCAAAAATGCCCCACTCAACCATAAGACGTGAAACCTGGAAAACGACAGGAGACCAAGCAATGAACTCAGCTTGACGTTGGGCATCCTTCGCTTTCAGTTGCTCGCGTGTGTATATATCTTTTTCAGCTTGGAACAGGTTCATGGCTTCACTCCTTATTCATCTTGACTGTCTCCATAACTGCCTTTGCGAGCTTTACGAATCCAGAACTTATGCATTTTGATTCTGACACACTCGTTCCACCACCCTTCTCTCTGTCAATACGAATGTTTGACACCTCATTATTTGTGGTAGCTTCTTTAACTACAATATTGCCTGTGATGATAGCACCACCCATAGAATTATTGATTCCCCACAGAGCAACACCAACAAAAGTCGCCCTTCCATCGTTAAGCGACACATTAGCATCTCCACTTTTGACGAACAAGACATCTTCGTATGCCATCACGGTCATTGTCATCATCAGCATGACCACCACTGAAAATGTTTTTTTCATAAATGAAATGATTTTTGTTTCATTTGATTTTTCTTATCACCAATGCACTGTTAGTTCCTCCAAATCCAAACGAGTTGCTTAACACAACGTCAAGGTTGGCGTCAACGGCGTTTGTTGCCAACTTCATGCGTGACGAATACTCATCGGGATTCTCAAAATTGACGTTGGGTGCCACAAAACCATTCTGCATCATCAAAATGCTATATACAATTTCGCTTGCACCAGCCATCCAGCACTCATGACCTGTCATGCCTTTTGTGCTGCTAATCCAAGCCCTTTTGCCCTCAAACATCCTCACCAGTGCCTTTGCCTCAAACATGTCGCCTTGTGGCGTTGATGTTGCATGGGCATTTATATAGTCTATGTCGTCAGCGATTACCCCCGCGTCGTCCATAGCCCTCTGCATCGCTATAGCACAACCATCGTCACTCGGCTGTGATATTCCGCCTCCATTACTTGAGAATCCATATCCAACCACTTCACAGAGAATGTTTGCACCACGAGCCTTTGCATGTTCGTAGCTTTCAAGAACAAGAGCCGCACCACCTCCACTCGGAATGAGTCCATCACGGTCGCGGTCGAAAGGACGTGATGCCTTCGTTGGCTCGTCCATTCGTTTTGAAAAAGCGTTTAGGGCGTCGAATGTCGCCATAGAATACTTGTTAACTTCCTGAGCACCACCACAAAGTACCATTTCCTGCAAGCCTTGCTTTATCATCATGTATCCAAGACCAATAGAATGGCTACCGCTGGCACAGGCCGCACTGACAGTAAAATTGACTCCACGTAAATGGAATATGGTGCTTAAATTCATCGTAACAGTGGAGTTCATCGACTGGAAAATGTAGCCACTGCCAAGCAGAGCCGAATCGTGCTTCTCGTTCATTATCTCTGCCGCTTCTATAACTGGTGTCGATGAAGAGTCATTGCCAAATATGCAACCCACTTCGTTGTCGAGGAGATACTGTTCGTCTATTCCTGCCATAGCGAACGCCTCTCTTGAAGCCATGAAGGCGTACTCACCCTCCTCAGGCAGACCTGTACGCATACGGCGATCAAGAACGCCTTTGAGTTTCGGTCGTTCTACATGACCTGTCAGTCCTGACTGATATCCATATTCAAGACGTTTCTCGTCAAGAACAATACCCGAACGTCCTGTTCTCAGCGACTCCGTCACTTCGTTTATGTTTTTTCCGATGCATGACCATATACCAATGCCCGTTATTACAACTCTATTGCTCACAATCAAAAAATTAAAAATTAAGAATTAAAAATTAAAGATTAAGAAACAACGTTCGGCAACCGAAGGGGAAGCCAATTGCTGCGCGAACCGAACGAAAAGCCAAATAACTCCAAACTCATAATTCAAAATTAGTAAAGTCCACCATTAATACTTATGGTTTCTCCCGTAATATATCCCGCCTCGTCGCTTACAAGAAATTCGACGAGAGCAGCCACCTCATCGGCTTTTCCAAAACGCTGCAATGGTATGAGTTTTTTCAGTTGTGCCTCATCAAGGTCTTTCGTCATATCGCTCTCTATGAATCCAGGGGCAACGGCATTGACAGTCACTTTCCTTTGTGCCACCTCTTGAGCCAATGCCTTGGTGGCTCCTATCAAAGCTGCCTTTGCAGCAGAATAGTTGACCTGTCCGGGCATTCCCTTCAATCCTGACAAGGAAGAAATGTTGACGATGCGTCCTTGGCGCTTGGTTAGCATATTTTTTAGCAAACGACGTGTGACATAAAAAAATCCTGTAAGGGTAGTGCCAAGCACATTGTCCCACTCTTCGTTCTGCATGAAAATCATCACGTTGTCGCGGCGTATGCCCGCATTGTTGACAAGCACTCCGATGAAGTCGTCAGCATGTGCCGACTCCCATTCAGCAAGAGCATCCTCAATGGCATTTTTGTCAGCTACGTCAAACTTTAGCAGCTCCGCCTTTCCTCCTTCAGCTTCTATCTCTTCAACCACGGCCTTTGCCGCAGCATCATTGCTGACATAATTTATTATTACAGGCAATCCCTTTTTGGCAAGCCTCAATGCTATAGCCTTACCTATTCCGCGTGATCCTCCTGTTACTAATGCGTATTTCATTGTTCAAATTCTCTTAATTCTTAATTTTTAATTGACTTCGTCGATTCTTTAGCTGCACTCGGCATAGCTCAAGCGAGCTTGGCTCTGCTCTCGTTTGCAAAAGAATTTTTAATTTCTCAACAGTTTCTCCACTGCAGCAATCTCATTGTAGAACGGCGTGTCGTCCTTGAAACAAGGGAAAATGGCCCTCACGTTGTCATAGACTTTACGGGTGGCAGGAGCCAATTTGTCGGCAATGCCGAGGCAGTCAGTCGCCTGAACCAACGCCATTGTGTGTATAGCCATCACCTGATAGGCATTGTCAATCACCTGTTTGCATAGCAGTGCCGAATTGGTTCCCATAGAAACAATGTCCTGATTGTCATTGTTGTTCGGTATCGAATGAACATAATTTGGCATTGCCAAGGTTTGGCTTTCTGCTGTCGTTGAAGTTGCCGTAAACTGACAAGCCTGCATTCCGTAATTCAATCCAAGGACTCCCATATTCAGGAATGGAGGCAGTATGTTGTTTATGCGGTCATGGAAGAGATAGTTAAGCTGCCTCTCTGCCGTCATCATCAACCTAACAATGGCTATCTTAACCTTGTCCTCTTCAAGGGAAATGTAGTCGCCGTGGAAATTTCCACCGTGATAAACATTCCTGCTGACAGGGTCAACTATAGGATTGTCACACGCAGAGTTCAACTCTTCATCAATTATTCTATGAGCATTTTGAAGAGTTTCACTGATAGGGCCAAGAATCTGTGGCGTGCATCTCAACGAGTAATAAGCCTGCACTTTGTCGTGGAAAGTTTTCTCTTTGTTGCGAGTCTTGTTGTAGAGTATATGCTCACGTTTTTTCAAGCACTGTGTACCCTCGGCCAACTCACGCATTCTTGCTGCTGTCTGCTGTTGTCCTTCGTGTCTTCTACATCCGTTAAGTTCTTCCGACATCCAATCGTCGTAGGATGATGCAATCTCATTCATCCAAACTGCATGAATCAAACTCCAGTCAAAAAGTCTTTCTGCATAGATCTGATTCAAAGCGGCTATGCCTGTCATGACACTTGTCCCATTTGTCGCCGAAAGTCCTTCCCTTATATGTATTCTCATCGGCTTCAATTCGTTCTCCCGCATTACCTCATCAGTTGGACGCCACTCGCCTTTCCAGTGAACCTTTCCCTCGCCTATCAACGTAAGTGCAATATGTGCAAGCTGGACAAGATCGCCACTGGCTCCCACACTGCCGTGTTTCGGGACAAAAGGTATAATATTCCTGTTGATGAACTCTACCAACAAGTCAACAATTTCACGATGAATGCCAGAACGAGCCTGCAAGAAAGTGGAAAGTCTTGCAATCATAGCCGCCTTGACGTAAGCATCTTCCAATGCCTCGCCAGCTCCCGTAGAGTGGCTGCGTATTATGTTGTATTGCAGTTCCTTGAGATGACTGTCTTCAACCCTCCACTGAGCCATAGGCCCAAACCCCGTATTGATTCCATAGATAACACGGTCGGTCGAAAACTCTTCCAAAAACCTATAACTTTCATCGATCTTTTCGTATTGGCTCTCAGAAACAGTTATTCTTGTATTTTTGAATACTAAATCCTTCAGATACTCTATTGTGACAGAAAACATATTCATATATCAATTTATGGCTGCAAAATTATATAAAATAGCCGAAAAGACAAAATAAATGCGAATAAAATACCAACAAATAAGTATTTTAATAAAAAAATGTGCCAAACATTACGCATTTTGGATTCAAATGGCTAATTTTGCACGAAAATTGAAAAGCCAATGAAGTTATCGGAACTGAAAACAGGCGAAAAGGGAGTCATTGTGAAAGTACTTGGACACGGTGGCTTCCGTAAACGCATCGTAGAGATGGGATTCATAAAGGGCAAGGTGGTGAAGGTGCTGCTCAACGCACCGCTGCAAGACCCCGTGAAATACCAGCTCATGGGATATGAAGTGTCGTTGAGGCACAAAGAGGCTGAGATGATAGAGATCATATCCACAGAGGAAGCTAAGACTCTTGAAAAGACATATTCGGAAAAGATGGGCGACATCGTGAAAAGCGACGATGCCGACGAACAGCCCATGACAGACAAACGGCTTCGCGACGTGGCAATACGCAAGCGACGCACCATCAACGTGGCTCTTGTAGGAAATCCAAACTGCGGAAAGACTTCGTTGTTCAACTTTGCATCGGGAGCACACGAACGTGTAGGCAATTACTCAGGCGTCACGGTAGATGCCAAGGAAGGAAGAGCGACGTTCGAGGGTTACGATTTCAACATAGTTGACCTTCCAGGCACATATTCCCTTTCGGCATACTCACCAGAAGAACTCTACGTCAGACGGCAGATAATCGACAAAACTCCCGATGTGGTGCTGAACGTATTGGATTCAAGCAATCTTGAGCGTAACCTCTACCTTACTACGCAGCTTGTCGATATGCACCTCAGAATGATTTGCGCACTGAACATGTACGACGAGTTTGAAGATCGTGGAGACCAACTCGACCACCGCAAACTTGGTCAGCTGTTTGGTGTGCCTATGATACCTACGGTGTTCAAGACAGGACAAGGGGTAGATTTGCTTTTCCACATTATTATAAATATGTATGAAGGCGTTGACTTCATCGACAAAGAGGGAAACATCAACCCCGAAGTGGCAAAGGACATTCAAGATTGGCACAGCCAATACGAAGGACGACACGGCAGCAACCACGGTGAGGACTTTGCCCACGGCGGCAAACCAAAGGACAGCGTTTTCCGCCACATACATCTCTATCATGGTAATGCCTTGGAGCGCAGCATAGATGCAATCAAGGCAGAGCTGAGAAACGATGAACAGATACGCTACAAGTATTCCACACGCTACCTCTCGATAAAGTTGCTCGAAATGGACAGCGAAACGGAGAAGGTCGTGGCACAACTGCCCAATGCAAAGCGCATAATGGAAATTCGCGATCGTGAGGCGGCACGCATCAAGGACGAACTGAAAGAAGACTCGGAAACGGCGATAATGGACGCAAAGTATGGTCTTATTCATGGAGCACTGCATGAAGCCGGTTACAAGAAGGGCGAGGAGCAAGACACTTATCAAGTGACTCACATCATTGACGGCGTGATAACAAACCGCTACGTTGGCTTCCCCATCTTCTTCGCCCTACTCTACTTGATGTTCCAAGTGACTTTCTCGCTTGGTCAATACCCCATGGACTGGATAGAAGCTGGTGTTGGACTCTTCGGCGACTTCATAACCAACAACATGTCAGATGGAATGTTGAAAGACATGATTGTCGATGGCATAATTGGTGGAGTCGGTTCGGTTATAGTCTTCCTGCCTCAGATTCTCATCCTCTACGCCTTCATCTCGTTCATGGAAGATTCAGGCTACATGTCGCGTGCGGCATTCATAATGGACCGACTGATGCACAAGATGGGATTGCATGGAAAGTCGTTCATTCCGCTCATTATGGGCTTCGGCTGCAACGTGCCGGCTGTCATGGCTACTCGCACGATTGAAAGTCACCGCTCACGACTCATTACGATGCTTATCCTACCGATGATGAGTTGTTCGGCACGTCTGCCCATCTACATCATGCTGACAGGAACATTCTTTGCCGTTGAGTACCAAAGCACCATAATGGTCTCGCTCTACGTCATAGGCATTCTGATGGCTATAATCATGAGCCGTATATTCAGCCGTTGGCTCGTCAAAGGCGACGATACGCCGTTCGTCATGGAGCTGCCGCCCTACCGTTTCCCAACGACGAAAGCCATCGTCAGACACACATGGGAGAAAGGTAAGCAGTATTTGCGGAAGATGGGAGGTATAATCCTTGTGGCAAGTATCATAGTATGGGCACTTGGCTATTTCCCACACGACGAAAGCCTGTCGCCACGCGAGCAGCAGGAGCAGAGCTACATCGGACGCATTGGAAAGGCTATCGAGCCTGTCTTCCGTGCACAAGGCTTTGATTGGAAACTTGACGTTGGTCTCGTCTCAGGCATTGGCGCAAAGGAAATTGTCGCTTCAACAATGGGTGTACTCTACGGCGACCAGACAGACGACCTTGAGGAAGGTGCAACGAAATACGAAAAGATGCGCCAACACATGGAGGCTGACGGACTGACACCTCTGACGGCATTCTGTTTCCTTCTCTTCACGCTGCTCTATTTCCCATGCCTCGCAACAATAGTGGCAATAAAGAACGAGAGCGGTTCGTGGCGTTGGGCACTGTTTACGGCAGTATATACAACAGCATTAGCATGGATAGTATCAGCCGCTGTTTATCAGATATTTAGTTAAAGTAGAAAGCGAAGCCCCCTCCAGCTCCCCCAAGGGGGAGAGCTACAAAACCGCTTCCTCTGTGCGCAGCCATCACTCCCCCTTGGGGGAGACGGAGGGGGCTTCGGGGGAGACGGAGGGGGCTTCGGGCTTTTGATTTTTATTTTTTATTTTTATTGCATGGAAAAGTATATCGAAATAAAGGGAGCAAGGGTGAACAATCTGAAGAACGTGTCACTCAAAATCCCACGCAACAAATTCATTGTAATAGCCGGAGTCAGTGGCTCGGGAAAGTCGTCGCTTGCCTTCGATACACTCTATGCCGAAGGACAACGACGCTATGTGGAGAGCCTATCGTCATACGCACGTCAGTTTCTTGGACGAATGAACAAGCCTGAATGTGACTACATAAAAGGCATTCCACCAGCAATTGCAATAGAGCAGAAAGTGACAAGCCGCAACCCACGTTCCACTGTCGGCACATCGACAGAGATTTACGATTATCTGCGTATGCTCTTCGCCCGCATCGGACACACATATTCACCCATCAGCGGCAACGAGGTGAAAAAGCACTCTACGGAAGACATCATCAACTGCATAAAACAATATTCCGAAGGCACGAAGTTCGTGGTGATGGCTCCACTTCGCCTTGGTGAGGGACGCAGCGTAGAACAACAGTTGCGTGCCAACGTCCTTCAAGGCTACGCACGAATCTTTGTAAAGGGCGACTTCCTACGCATAGAAGACTTCTTGGAGTCAGAACAGTTGGCATCAACCGCCGCTGACGAGATTTTCATCGCCATCGACAGAATGTCTGTTGACCTCTCTAAAGACGGCATTTCACGTTTGGTAGATTCCGCTGAGACAGCCTTCTATGAGGGCAAAGGCGACTGTCGCATAATGTTCATGCCGTCAATGCTCAGTTACGACTTCTCAACTCGATTTGAATGTGACGGAATGGAGTTTGAAGAGCCCAATGACAACATGTTCTCGTTCAACTCGCCTACAGGAGCCTGTCCAGAATGTCAGGGCTTTGGTAAAATCATAGGCATCGACGAGCATCTTGTCATTCCAAACCCATCGCTCAGCGTCTATGACGGATGCGCCGTATGCTGGAATGGAGAAAAGATGAAGATATGGCGCGAGGAATTCTGCCGACGTGCCGCCGCCGACAAGTTCCCAATCTTTGAACCATATTACAATCTCACCTCCGAACAGCGCGACTGGCTGTGGCATGGTCTGCCGTCGGAAAAGCACAAGTCCCTTGCCGACAAAGTCTGCATCGACGCGTTCTTCCAGATGGTAAAGGAAAACCAGTACAAGATTCAGTATAGGGTGATGATGAGCCGCTACCGCGGCAAGACCACTTGCCCACATTGCCACGGCTCACGACTGAAAAAGGAAGCCAACTATGTGAAGATTGGTGGGCGCAGCATCTCCGACATCGTGGAAATGCCAATCGTAAAACTACACCAATGGTTTAAGGACTTACAGCTCGACGAGCACGATGCGGCCATCGGCAAACGTCTTTTGGTCGAAATCAACAATCGTCTGCAATTCCTTCTTGATGTGGGACTTGGCTATCTTACTTTAAACCGTTTGTCGAATACACTAAGTGGTGGCGAGAGTCAGCGAATAAACCTCACGACATCACTTGGCAGCAGCCTTGTCGGCTCTCTATATATTCTCGACGAGCCAAGCATTGGATTGCACAGCCGCGACACTGACAAGCTCATTGCCGTACTGAAAAAGCTGCGTGACATTGGCAACACTGTAATCGTTGTGGAACACGACGAGGACATAATCAGACAAGCCGACCATCTTATCGACGTCGGTCCCGATGCAGGCCGACTCGGCGGTGAAATTGTGAAGAATGGCTACACAGCAAAATATCTCTCCGGCGAACTGGCTATTCCACTGCCTATGGGGCGCAGACGTTGGAACCAGAAGATTTCAATCAAGGGGGCGAGGATGAACAATCTGAAAGGCATAGATGTAGATATTCCGCTCAACATCATGACCGTCGTCACAGGAGTCAGCGGTTCCGGCAAGTCAAGCCTCATAAAAGGCATACTCTACCCTGCCCTAAAGCGACACATTGGAGAAGTTTGCAACGCACCAGGCGAATACAGCAGCATCGGCGGCGACATTGACGCAATAAAGCACGTTGAGTTTGTTGACCAAAACCCCATTGGCAAAAGCACACGCTCAAATCCTGCCACATACGTCAAAGCATACGACGCCATACGCGACCTAATGGCAGAACAGCCTTTGGCAAAGCAGATGGGGTTCACGCCTCAGTATTTCTCGTTTAACACTGAAGGCGGACGATGCGAGGAGTGTAAAGGAGCAGGAGAGATAACCGTGGAAATGCAGTTCATGGCTGACATCGTATTGCCCTGCGAGGCATGTCACGGCAAACGTTTCAAGCACGACATACTGGAAGTTAAGTTCCATGACCACAACGTCAGCGACATTCTCGACATGACAATCAGCGAAGCAATGGAGTTTTTCGAACTTCACGGTCAACCAACCATTGCCAAACGACTGAAACCGCTCAACGACGTAGGTCTTGGCTACATAAAGCTCGGACAAAGTTCCTCAACACTCTCTGGAGGCGAGAACCAACGTGTGAAGTTGGCTTATTTCATTGGTCAAGAGAAGCAAGTGCCCACAATGTTCATCTTCGACGAACCTACGACAGGACTCCATTTCCATGACATCAACAAACTGTTGGAGTCGTTCAACGCACTCATTGAACGCGGACACACCATATTAATAATAGAGCACAACATGGACATCATAAAATGTGCCGATCATGTCATCGACATGGGACCTGACGGAGGCGACGCTGGTGGAAATGTTGTGGCAATAGGCACACCAGAAGAGGTAAGCGGCAACAAAGAGAGCATTACAGGCTTCTATTTGCGTGAGAAACTCTACGGAAAAGGCGTTGATTAGAAAAAAAAAGTTAAATAAGGGTGTTGCTGAGGAAGTTTCTTTTGCCTTCATTCTTATTTATTCAATTTTCTTTGTACCTTTGCACCCGCAAAAGCCGATATGGCTCAGTTGGTAGAGCAATTCATTCGTAATGAATAGGTCCCCGGTTCGAGCCCGGGTATCGGCTCCAGAGCAATAGTACTTTGGCAGCTGTGTTTTCCACACCCATGGAAACGCAGCTGCTTTTTTAATTTCCCGATTTTGCAAACTCCACCTTCCACATGCACGAAATAAAGCACAACGTTAATTAAAAGTACAAAATATATTGTATTCCACAGAACAACGAGACTAAAAACGAGGTATATTTGCAGAAAAATTATACTCACATTATTAAGACTTATGGTTATGAAAAGATTGTATTTCATTCTCGCCTTTACACTCTTGGCTGCGTTCTCCCAAAAGGCAGATGCCTGCACAGGCATCACACTGAGAACGACAAATGGCTCGCCAATACCGGCTCGAACAATAGAATGGGCAGGCAACGACTTGGAGAGCAAGTATTCAATAGTACCTAGAGGATTCAAGCAACGCTCCTTCGTGCCTGGAGGCAAGAAAGAGGGCATGACATTCAGGGCTAAATATGGCTATGTGGGACTTGCCGTCGAACAAGAGGAATTTGTAGTTGACGGACTCAACGAAGCAGGACTTTCGGCAGCACTCTTTTATTTTCCCGACTACGGACAATACGTTGATTATGATGCAACAAAAAGCGATGTCACGGTCAGCGACCTGCAACTCGTTTCGTGGATTCTGAGCAGTTTCAAAACCATCGACGAGGTGAAAAAAGCCATCCTAAACATCCGTGTTGTCACCATCGACCCACGCGGTTCCACCGTCCACTGGCGCATAACTGAGGAAAGCGGACGGCAAGTGGTCTTGGAGATTGTCAACAAACAACTGCAATTCCATGAAAACACCTTTGGCGTGCTCACCAACTCCCCAACATTCGACTGGCACTTGACCAACCTCAACAACTATGTCAACCTTGCCTCTGGCCCTATCAGCAACCGCAAGATGGGTGACCTGACGCTGAAGGCTTTTGGTGGAGGCAGTGGACTTCACGGCATTCCAGGCGACATGACTCCGCCGTCACGCTTTGTCCGTGCTGCCATTTTTCAAGCAACAGCCCCAAAGTTGGCAACAGCTGAAAAGACCGTTGAGCAGGCTTTCCACATTCTCAACAACTTCGACATCCCGACAGGAATACAATTTGCCGAAGGACAGCCAGTCCCCGACATTCCAAGCGCAACGCAGTGGACAATAGTCACCGACATTGCAAATCGCCGCATCTATTACCGTACGATGCATAACTGCAACATTCGCTGCATTGACCTCAATAGCATAGACTTTTTAAAAGTGGAAAAGCAGTCGGCACCACTTGATAAGGCAAAGCGTCAGCCAATCGAGATTGTCAGCGTGAGGTAGCCTCCCAGTCTTCCCACTCCTTCATGGCTGCCTTCCAGTCGGTGGCTCCGTCGGCTATCGCCTGTTCCTCACGAGCGGCTTCGTCTCTCGCCTTGTCTCTCGCCCTCTTCTCCTTCATGGCAGCTATCGTGGCGTCGTCAAGTATCTGTATGGCGCCACGTTTTATTGCGTCATGCAGTTCCTCCTCGCCAAATGCCTTGCCCTGAACGTTGAAGTCTGAAATATTGAACTCAAAATTTACGCGCAGCTGATGCCTTATCTGCTTCTGCTGAAAGCGCGTACCAGCATTCTTGCGGCGCAAGAGCATACCGATGATGTCTATCTCGTGCTGTGAAAACTTGTTTCTTCCCATGTTGTCTTTTATGATAATTATCCTCTCTCAGTGGGCAGAGTCCATTCAGGCCAAATAATCGGTATGGTCCGTTATTCCAGCGTCGTGCAGTGCTTCTTTCCGCTCAACACATGTGCCACATGTGCCACAGTGGATATTGCCGCCTTTATAGCATGACCACGTTTCGGAGTAGTCGATGCCAAGCGACTTGCCCCGAAGAGCAATGTCGGTCTTAGTAATGTTGGTATATGGGGCCTCTATGCTGACATTGACGTAAGTACCAACTTTTGCCGCTGTATCGATTGCATTGATGAACTCCGGTCGGCAGTCTGGATAAATGGCATGATCGCCACCATGATTTGCTATGAGAACCCGTTTCAAGTCGTTCGTCTCAGCTATGCCTACGGCAATGGAAAGCATGATGCCATTGCGGAATGGCACAACAGTCGATTTCATGTTCTCGTCAGCATAGTGACCATCAGGAATTGCGTCAGCTCCCTCAAGAAGAGAACTCTTGAAATACTGTTGCATAAAATCCAGAGGAATGACAATATGGCGTATGCCAAGACGCTCACAGTGGAGTTTTGCAAATGGTATCTCACGTGCATTGTGGTTGCTGCCGTAGTCGAAACTGACGGCAAGTGCAATTGTGTCTTTTCTATCGTAAAGCAGGGTTATGCTGTCCATACCCCCGCTTACGATAATCATACTGTCTTTTTTCATCCTATCATTTTGCTGCTATCATTTCTATTTCTACGAGTGCACCCTTTGGCAGGCTGCGAACGGCAAATGCCGAACGAGCGGGATAAGGAGCTTCAAAGAAACTTGCATACACTTCGTTCATAGCACCAAAGTCGGCAATATCGGCAAGGAGGACTGTCGTCTTCACTACGTTACTTAGGTCGGCACCGGCTTCCTTGAGGATTTGCTGTGCGTTGAGTATTGACTGACGAGTCTGCTCCTTAATACCTCCCTCTGGAAATGCTCCAGTGGCAGGGTCAATAGGTAGCTGACCAGATGCATAGATGAAGCCATTGGCTTCGATAGCCTGGCTATAAGGTCCTATAGCAGCAGGCGCATTGTTTGTACTAATTGCTTTTTTCATAATAGTATATTATTAAAAATGGGTTACATTCCTAAAAGGTGGGTTAGCAAGACTTTCAAGCCGATGAAAATTAACACTACGCCTCCAAACAGCTCCGGGTTTAGCTTGCGCCTTATTGCCACTCCAAATCGTATGCCAAGTTTGTTTCCAAAAATGGAGAAGACGAACGAACCGAGAGCTATTATAATAATTGGCATGATAAGTTGCGAGATTGTCCTATATCCAGTGCATGCGAATGAGATGCCTATGGCAAGGGCATCGATACTTGTTGCCACGGCAAGCAGAAGTTGTGTGGTTATGGCGGAAGGAATAGAGTGTTGCTCATCCTCTTTGCCCTCAACAATTGACTCATAAATCATTCTCCCTCCAAGAAATGCAAGAAGTCCAAAGGCTATCCAGTGGTCAATTGCTTCAAGATAATGGCTGAAAAGGCTTGTGCCAAACCACCCTATGAGTGGCATTATGCCCTGAAAAAGTCCAAAGAGTATGCTCATCTGCAACATTAGCCGTGTAATCCATTTGCCGCATGATATACCGCAGACAATGGATACTGTGAAACAGTCCATGGCCAAGGCTACTGATAATAGTATTATATCTGATAATGATAACATATATATGTTGAGTTTAAAAATCGAGTTGTTGCTCTATGAGTAATTATTGAAGTAAAATTCAGTATGTTATTATCGTATGCAAATGATAATTATTTAAAATACAATATTTCAAGTTGTCGATTCATTAACACCTAAACCAAACAGGGCGAAATCGCCTTTCAAGGGATCGTCGGGAAATACCTGAAGCATGGTGTTGGTAAGACGACGCGCTGATGACATTGAGGCTGTTGAACTTCTTAAAAGTCCAAAGTTGACAGACTGTCGTACAACGTGTACATCCATTGGCATTATCAGCGTTCGACGATCGATGAAATCGCTCCAATGTCCAAGGTCAACAGGAGAAGAGTGGCGCACCATCCAACGCATAAACATACACAGACGCTTGCACGAAGACTTCTCATTCATAGGAATGATGCCATTGGAATCATTGTTGGAAAAGAATGTCGTCAGTGCAGAAATGGCAGATAGCGTATCGGTAGAGTTCTGACGTATGAAATCGCCTATAGTACCATATTCACGTATCATCGACCTCATTGCGGAAAGGAAGCGATTGAACATGTCGTTGTTGTAGAGTCTATAGAAACAGGATTCATCGCGTGGAACAATGTCGTTGAAAGCCCCTTCAGCAATCCATCGGGCCATTTCCCCTCCAGATTCATCAAGCAACCTCTGAATCTTTGGCATGAACTGTTTGCGACTACCATATGATATAGCCTGTGCCACAAATGCCATTGCCTCTTGATTGGCACGCCCCTTAACCTGATGCATAAACCAGCTTGGATCGCCATTAATGAAGTCGCGTGTCTCATAGCGGTCAGCATAGAGCCGCAGCTTGTCAATAGTTGCTTGTGGTAGTGATATGTTCATCTGTTCTTGTGCTTTACAAACCAATTATGAGTATAAATAATGTATATGGCCAATGCTATTGAGACGAGTGCCAATGAAGTCATCAAAGCCATGTGGTCGTTGCCATAGAATAGAGAATAGCCTATGCCTATGCCAAGAGCGATGCCAGATTCCCATCCTAAAATGTAGGTGCTCTGTGATGTGCCTCGCTGACAATGACGGCTCAATTTGATGAAAAACAATAGGAAGCGTGCGCCAACGACACCAATGCCAAATCCAATCATTGTGGGTGCAGCATAGTTGACAATCATCGCATGACGAGTAATCATTAGAAGCAATGCCGTGAAGATCAATATCAGTCCCGAAACCACTTCGCTTTTCAATTCTGCATTGATATAGACGAAACGTTGCGCAAGCAATGCCAAAAGGAAACCTACCATTATCATTCCATAGAAAGTGAAGGATAGTTCTACGGCCATTATGATTCCGATGGCTACAGAGACAATTAAGAGGTTGATAAATAGCGGTAAACCTTGAGGCAGGAAAAATCTGTCGAGACTGAATATTTTCATTTTATCTTCAGGAGCACGGAATGGAAAGTCAACCATTCGAATAAGTATAACCGCCACAATACAGAATGCAACGCACATTGCCACGATGGCCCCGAATCCACAGAGTTGACTGACAATTATACCAGACAGCGGACCCAATGACAATGCGAATCGGGCAAACCAAGAAGAACTGTGATTAGCTTCAGTACGCTGAAACGACTCGCTGGTGTCAACAATGAGAGTGCTCGACAGTACCATCTTTGCAAGGCCGAATGTAGCACCAAGGAAAAAACGTTGGGCAATAATCACCCAAACGTCTATCATAGTGATATGATTGTCATGTAAATAGTATATCGTTGCCATGAGCACCGCCATAAGCAATATGGATATGTTGCACACCACATTGCGACGAAAACGCTGTACGAGGAAGGAGCAGAAAGAGCCAAAGGCAAAGAGGCCAAAGGCAAAGGCTCCCATAGATATTCCAGTGTAGAAAGGTGAGAAATGCTCATACTGCATCAGCCATTGAGGCAAAACGGGGATAAGCGCATATACACCCATCGTCAAGAATAGGTTTGCAAGCGCAAGGAGCCAGAAGCCTTTATGCCACAATGTTATATGTACGGGCGTATTCTGCGTGTTCATCTTATAACCTCCAAGTTTGTGTTTTGAATTTTGAATGGTCGCTCTGCAAGTAAAGGTCAAATGCTTAATTCATATTCCATAATCGCATTAAAGCAAGAACGACTCCCAATTCCTTTCAATAGGACTCCTTGTCGTTAGGAAAATCGCAGTTCTTTACGTCCTCCACATATCGTCCAATGGCTGAGGTCATGATATTGTTGAGATCAGCATAACGACGTAGGAAACGTGGTGTAAAGCCCTGTGTCTTTCCGAGCATGTCATCGACAACGAGAATCTGTCCGTCGGTTCCGTTGCCAGCACCTATACCTATAGTGGGTATAGAAATGGCAGCCGATACTTCTGCGGCAAGTCGCGCAGGTACCTTTTCAAGAACAATGGCAAAGCAACCTATCTCGGCAAGAGCCTTCGCATCAGACATGAGTTTTCTTGCCTCAACTTCGTTCTTCGCTCTTACAGAGTATGTCCCGAACTTATTGATGCTCTGCGGTGTGAGTCCAAGATGCCCCATCACGGGCACACCTGCATCGAGAATGCGTTTGACTGTGTCGATGATTTCTATTCCACCCTCAAGCTTCAGAGCATCGCAACCGCTTTCCTTCATTATGCGGATAGCATTGCGAACTCCATCGATGCAGTCGGTCTGATAGCTTCCGAACGGCATGTCACATACGACAAGAGCTCGCTTTGTAGCGCGCACGACGGAACGGGCATGATAAATCATCTGTTCCACTGTAATAGGTAATGTGGTCGTATTACCGGCCATGACATTTGATGCAGAATCACCAACGAGTATTCCGTCGATACCTGCTTGATCGACGATACCGGCAGTTGTGTAATCGTAGGAGGTGAGCATTGATATCTTCTCACCTTTCTGTTTCATCTCAATAAAGCGATGCGTTGTTACCTTACGCATATCGCTTGCCAAATAACCTGACATAATAAGAGTATAACTATATGATTATTGATTGTTATTGGAATAGTTAGAAGCGATGAGTTTCATGCAGTCTTCTATACCAAAAGAACTATAGTCTGAAATGACGATGTCCGAAAATGGTTCAATGCTCTCAGGAGTATTAGTGGTGGAAAGTCCGACGACCCTCATTCCTGCCGACTTTCCTGATTTCAGCCCATTAAAGCTATCCTCGAAGACAATACATTCTTCTGCCTGTGCTTCAAAACGTTGGGCTGCTTTAAGATAGCAATCGGGATCGGGCTTGCTCCTCTCAAAATCTTCAGAGGTGAGAATGGCATCGAAAAGTGATTGAAACTGCTGACATTTGTTATAAACAGTCTGCATTTTCTCAAGGTTGGAACTTGTCACCACTGCTGTCTTTATGCCATTGCGACGAAGCTGGCTAACGAAATTCTCAAAACCTCTTACAAACACGAAGTTCATATCCTTCTCAAATTGTTTCAGCCTTTCAACAATAAGAGGCTGCTTGTTCTTGAGTTCACCGGCAAAATGATTGTCGAGAATCTCAACCAAAGTCTGTCCTTTTATATCATGCTCCAAACCTGGATGGTCTGGTCGAAATTCACGACATTGCGCTCCCCAAAAACAAGTGTATTGAGGCTCTGTGTCGAACACCACACCATCGAGATCGAACAATGCGGCTTTAAAACCAAAATTCTTCATCTTTATTTTTTTGGCTGCAAAAGTAACACTTTTTTGTCACTTGGCAAAATAAGTGAGAAAAAAATGTCACTTTACGAGCATCTTTATTACGTTGACACAATGTGAAGACAGCAGAAAGAGTACTATGGCCGGTGCGCAACGACTTATTCCATTAAAGAAGGAATTGAAGACTTGTGGAATGGTATTGAATGAGCCTTTCACCATGCCGAAGAGTATTGATGTCGTTGTAATCCAAATACTTACGGCGGGCAAGATGGCTTCGCTGAAAGGTGATGGGAATATATCACCTGTGGCACTCAGTAAAAGTGCTTCAGGAAGCATCGTCAGCAATGCCATGATGACAAGGAAAATGAAGGTGACAAAAAGCGCAAGTCGTTGCCCCATTCGCTCACGATATTGACTTGACGCTCTCGTCTGTCTTGATTTCGAGAACAACGATTTCCATAAACCGCTGTCTCTCATGCTACCATAGGATATTGCAAGGAGCAAGAGGGCTACAAGATATTTTGACGACATCGCCAACATCATGTTTCGGAACATCCAACGAACGCCCTCGCCGGAGAGAGGATTGTTGAACATTCCAAACGGGTTGACGGCACTTGCTATCCATGCTCCAGTGATGGCTACAATTTCAACAGCTATCACAACAAGGCAAAGATAGGAAATTATCCTATTGGTCATCAGGACGAAGGTTTTCTATGTCTATAATATGTAATTCGAGAGCCTTGACAGCCAGTCGGGTGGCATTGACGCTCATATTTCCATTCCCATCGGGGAAAAGCTTTTGTACCAGTTCGTTCTGCCGTTTCTCAAGACTTTTCACCCCAAAGGGCATACCGCGGAGAGCCGCTATCTGATCTTTTGTATAGCCAAGTGCGAGATGACGCAGGAAACGCTCATCATATTCGTCAATCTCGTATTCAAGAAGAGCTTCCTGACGAGCTGACTGCCGACTGACTGTAGTCTTGAAGATTTCGACAATTCTTTTCAATATCGGCTCGTTGAATACAAGGGCTTTGCCTCCCATCACGCTTGCCACATCGGCTCTCGTTAGCAGTTCACCGCTCTTGAGTATGATACCGTCAGCTCCCGCATCAAGAACGTCAACCCAGAGTTTTTCGTTGAGTATCTCACCTGTAAATATCAGCACCTTGACGCCAGGATAAGCCTCCTTAGTGTGCCGACAAATCTCAACGCCTACGGTAGTAGAACCTCCGAGTCCGAGATCGAGTAGTACAAGGTCAGGGAGCTTCTGCTTTATGAGTCTCCAATATGCTGCGTCGCTGTCTGCCGTTCCAATAATCTCCGCCTCGGGAATGTCGTTTCTGATTATTCCTTCGGTGCCTTTCAGTTCAAGAGGAACGTCCTCGACAATCAAAATCTTGAAATTATCCATATAAATTGCAATTTGTGCGGGCAAAGTTACAAATAATTATTGTAACGGCAAAAATAATCATTTAAATTCACTTGTCATCAAGAACAAAAGTTTCTTAAATAATCTTGTAAGAACATATTTATTAATATTTTTTAGACAGAATAATGCCGTTTTTTCCTATTTCTTGGTTAATTTTGCAGCAAAATTCGCAGAAACGAAGAAATTAAACAAAATATACACGTAAAATTATGGCAGAAGCTATTGACATTCGCGAACTTAATATTCGCATTGAACAACAAAGCGCATTTGTAACAAATCTGACCACAGGAATGGATCAGGTAATCGTAGGTCAGAAGCACCTCGTCGATTCATTGCTCATAGGTCTTCTTAGCGATGGACACATCCTGCTTGAGGGTGTACCAGGATTGGCAAAGACACTTGCAATCAAAACTTTGGCACAACTTATTGATGCTGACTACAGTCGTATTCAGTTTACTCCCGACCTACTTCCAGCCGATGTTATCGGTACAATGATATATTCTCAGAAGGACGAGAAATTCAATGTAAAGAAAGGTCCAATTTTCGCTAACTTCGTTCTGGCAGACGAGATTAACCGTGCTCCAGCCAAGGTGCAGAGCGCACTGCTCGAAGGTATGCAGGAGAAACAGGTTACGATAGGAAATCAGACTTTCAGTCTGCCTAATCCATTCCTCGTAATGGCAACACAGAACCCAATAGAACAGGAAGGTACCTATCAATTGCCTGAGGCACAGGTTGACCGTTTCATGCTGAAGGTGGTAATCGACTACCCTACACTTGAAGAGGAAAAGCGCATCATTAGGGAGAACATTGCAGGGCAAATGCCTGAAGTAAAGCCTGTAACCTCAGCCAATGAGATTATTAGGGCAAGAGAAGTTGTTCGCGAGGTGTATTTGGACGAGAAGATAGAACAATACATTGCAGACATCGTCTTCGCTACAAGATATCCTGACAGATATGGATTGAAAGACATGAAGTCGATGATTTCATTTGGAGGAAGTCCACGTGCCAGCATCAGCCTTGCAAAAGCTTCAAGGGCGTATGCTTTCATTAAGCGAAGAGGATATGTAGTGCCAGAGGATGTTCGCGCCGTGGCTCATGACGTGTTGAGACATCGCATAGGACTGACTTACGAGGCCGAGGCAAGCAACGTTACAAGCGAAGAGATTGTAAGCAAGATAATAAACAAGGTGGAGGTGCCTTAATGGATACTCAAGAAATACTGAAAAAGGTAAGGAAGGTCGAGATAAAGACAAGGCGACTGAGCGCGAACATTTTTGCTGGACAATACCATTCCGCGTTCAAGGGACGAGGCATGGCTTTCAGCGAGGTGCGAGAGTATCAGTTCGGCGACGACGTGCGTGACATAGACTGGAATGTCACAGCACGTTTCCATCGGCCTTACGTCAAGGTGTTTGAGGAGGAGCGTGAACTTACCGTCATGCTTCTTATCGATGTCAGCGGTTCGCTCGACTTCGGAACGGAGGTACAGACGAAGCGTGACATGGTAACCGAGATAGCTGCGACACTTGCCTTCAGTGCCATTCAGAACAACGACAAGATTGGAGTTATCTTCTTCTCCGACAAAATTGAGAAATATATTCCACCAAAGAAAGGAAGGAAGCATATTCTATACATCATCAGGGAAATGCTTGACTTCAAGCCAGAGAGCAGAAAGACCGACGTGTGTCAGGCCATCGAGTTTCTCACAAGCGTGAGCAAGAGACGTTGTACAGCCTTTGTTCTCAGCGATTTCTACGTTAGACAGAATTTTGAACAGTCACTGATAATTGGCAATCGAAAGCATGACATAGTTGCCATACAGGTTTATGACAGACGTGCCAAGGAACTGCCCAATGTAGGACTGATGAAGGTAGTTGACTCCGAGACAGGATTTGAGCAGTATATCGACACCGGCAGCAAGAAACTGCGAATGGCTTACTCAAATTATTGGGAAAATCGTCAGCGCATTCTTCTGGAAACCTTCAACCGCAGTAACGTTGACAATGTATCCATTGCAACAAACGAGGATTTTGTAAGGGCACTGCTGATGTTGTTTAAGAAAAGAAGCTGAAGGAGCAGCGATAGTTTTTAGGGTTTTGAACTTTGAGTTTTTATTTCGTGAAAAGATTATTAATCATTTTTGCAATAGCCATCAGCACATTGGCTGCACACGCCCAGGTCACCGTTGAAGCGCGCATTGATTCGCTTGAAATGGTGATTGGACAACAGACCAACGTGACGGTGACCGCTACGGCCAAGGAAGGCTCACAGGTTGAGTTCACCAACTACAAGCCACTACAGTTGTTAACGCCTGGAGTAGAAGTTGTGGAGATGGGACCTGTGAATACAAAAGGTGAGAATAATGGCCTTTGCAAGTATAGTCGTACTTACACTATCACGTCTTTCGACGGCAAACTCTATTATCTGCCTCCATTTACCGTGAAAGTCAACGGGAAGGAGTACAAAAGCAAAAGCCTTGCACTAAAGGTTCTCGAAATTGCCGTTGACACCACCAACGTAGATAAGTTTTACGGTCCAAAGGACGTACAGGACAATCCTTTCAGTTGGAACGACTGGAGTGCCATTTTCTGGCTGAGCTTGTTAATGCTGCTCATGTCAGCCATAACCTATTATCTCTATCTGCGCCTACGTGACAACAAACCCATTGTTGCACACATAAGGATTGTGAAGCGACTGCTGCCACACCAGAAGGCAATGAAGGAGATTGAGATTATCAAGGCTGAGAAAATGGTCAGCTCGGAGAATCAGAAGGAATACTATACTAAACTCACGGAGACACTTCGTAAGTATATCGAGGAGAGATATGGCTTCAGAGCCATGGAAATGACGAGTGGTGAGATAATTGACCGACTGACCGAGACGCAAGACAAGGAGGCTCTTGATGAACTGCGTATGCTGTTCCAGACCGCCGACCTTGTTAAATTTGCAAAATACTCAACGCTCATAAACGAGAACGACATGAACCTCGTGAATGCCATTGAGTTCATCAACAAGACAAAGATAGAGAACCCAAAAGAGGAAGTTGTTGAGAAACCGCAGCTTTCCGAAGAGGAAGTTCGTTCTGCCAAGACGCGACAACTGCTGAAGATAGTTATCTGGACTCTCATAACAGCTGCTGCTGCCACATTCTGCTATGTTGTTTATGAGACAATGTTGCTAATTTTATAAGAATAGAAGAGAATGGAATTTGCAAACAAGGAATATTTGTTTCTCCTATTATTAATCATACCTTATATAATATGGTATGTGATGTATAGGAAGAAAAGCGAGCCAACGATACGCATGAGCGACACGTTCGCCTTCAAATATGCTCCAAAGAGCTTGAAGGTGAGACTAATGCCGCTACAGATGTTACTTAGGCTCATTGCTTACTCAATGCTCGTGATTGCTCTCGCACGTCCACAAACCACCAATTCGTGGAAGAACAGACAAACTGAGGGAATTGACATCATGCTGGCAATGGACGTATCGACGAGTATGTTGGCTGAGGATCTCAAGCCGAATCGCATTGAGGCGGCAAAAATGGTGGCTTCGGAGTTTATTTCCGGACGTCCCGACGACAATATCGGATTAACTATCTTTGCTGGCGAATCGTTCACGCAGTGCCCCATGACAACCGATCATGGCTCGTTGCTTAACCTATTGCAAAGCGTTAAGGGAGACATCGCTACACGAGGACTTATAAATGATGGCACGGCAATAGGCATGGGTCTTGCCAATGCAGTTGGCAGATTGAAGTCGTCGAAAGCAAAAAGCAAGGTCGTAATTCTGCTCACTGACGGTAGCAACAACATGGGAGACATATCGCCCATGACAGCGGCTGAGATTGCACAGAGCCTCGGAATAAGAGTTTATACAATTGGTGTCGGTACCAATAAGGTTGCCCCCTACCCTATGCCCGTGGCTGGTGGAATACAGTATGTAAACATGCCTGTTGAGATTGATACCAAAACTCTGAAGGAAATAGCACAGACGACGCATGGCGACTTCTACAGAGCAACGAACAATCAGGAGCTGAAGAAAATCTACAAGGAAATCGATCAACTTGAAAAATCGAAGATGAATGTAAAGAAGTTCAAGAAGAAGTACGATGCCTTCCAGCCGTTTGTGGCGATTGCCGCCATAACATTGCTGCTTGAGATATTGCTCCGAATCACAATATTCCGCAGAATACCTTAGCATACATATATTGTTAAAGAAAAGATATCATGTTCAGATTTGAAGAACCTATATATTTATATCTCTTGGCAATAATACCTCTCATGGCTTTACTGAGATGGATTATGAACAGAAAACAGTCAAGAAGATTGAGGCAATTTGGTGAACCAGAATTGCTAAGGCAACTGATGCCTGACGTTTCGAGATGGAGACCAGCAGTAAAGTTCTGGATACTTCAGTCAGCACTGGCACTTGTCATAGTAATGCTTGCAAGACCACAGATAGGTACGCGCATAAGCCATGACAAGCGCACGGGAATAGAGGCTATCATTGCCATGGACATCAGTAACTCCATGCTTGCAGAAGATGTCACTCCCAGCAGACTTGACAGGACTAAGATGATGGTTGAGAACCTTGTTGACAATTTCACAGACGATAAAATAGGACTTATAGTCTTTGCGGGTGATGCGTTCGTACAGCTACCCATTACGAGTGATTATGTCTCTGCAAAGATGTTCCTCAGTGATATTGAACCTTCACTAATCGGAACACAAGGTACGGACATTGCTAAGGCGATAAGCATGGCAACGAACAGTTTTACTCAACAACAGGGAGTAGGAAAGGCTATTATTGTAGTTACAGATGGAGAAGACCATGAAGGAGGAGTAATCGAAGCGGCTAAAGATGCAAGAAAAAAAGGCATGAGAGTATTTGTACTCGGAGTCGGATCAAGCAATGGTGCACCTATTCCACTGGGTAGAGGCGACTATATGAAAGACAAGACGGGGAACACCGTGATGACCAAGCTCAACGAGGAAATGTGCCGTCAGATAGCCGAAGCTGGAGGTGGTGCATATATTCACGTTGACAACAACAGCAATGCACAGCGGCTGTTAGACAATGAGTTGGCTAAACTGGCCAAGAAAGAGATGCAGACAACAATATACAGCGACTATGACGAGCAATTCCAGGCATTCGGCATTATTGCCGTAATCCTTCTTATCTTGGAAATCTGCATTTTTGACCGCAAGAACCCGATAGCAAAACGCATAAATCTTTTTGGACGACGAAGGACAACTGCAACGATGTTGTTGATGATGCTTGTTGCAACCGCTTCAATGGCGCAGACGGACAGGCAGTGCATACGTGAGGGAAACAAATATTTCCGCAGTGGACAATTCGATCAGGCCGAAGTGGCATATAGAAAGGCCATTGAGAAAAATCCTCGCAATCCACAGGCTCATTTCAACCTCGGCAATTCACTTATGGCACAGAAAAAAGACTCTGCAGCAATACAGAGCCTCCAGAAGGCAACTGACTTGGAGACAAGCAAAATCAGGAAGTCTATGTCATATCATAATATTGGAGTGGTATGCCAGCAACATAAAATGTATGCAGAAGCCATCGAGGCATACAAGAGCGCCCTTCGACTTAATCCTGATGACGATGCTACACGTTACAATCTTGAATTGTGTAAACGTCAGCAAAAGAACCAGCAAAACCAAAAGAACCAAAATCAGCAGGACAAGGACAAGAAGGATAATGACCAGAAAGACAAGAAAAACGAGAAGCAGAAGAACAACAAGCAAAACGAGAATAAGAACAAGGACAATCAGATGAGCAAGGAAAATGCTGAACAGATGCTCAATGCCGCCATGCAGCAGGAGAAGAATACACAACAACGCATGAAGAAGGCTATGCAGCGTCAGCGCTCTACAAGGTTGGATAAAGAATGGTAATAAATATGCAGACAATAAAAAGACTATCACTTTCATTTTTCGCGCTGCTAACAATAACGGTGGCTATTGCACAGCAACTTGTAGGAAATGCTCCTTCACAAGTGGCTGTAGGAGAGCAGTTCAGACTGACATATACCATCAACACACAGAATGTCAGCGGCTTCCGTGCTGGAAAAATACCAGATGAGCTTGAAGTGCTTATGGGACCAAGCCAGTCGTCGCAGTCAAGTTTCCAAATGGTTAATGGACACACCAGCTCATCCTCTTCTGTGACATTCACTTACATAGTTTGTGCTAACAAGCCCGGCACATTCACTATTCCTCCGGCACACATCACAGTAAACGGAAAAGCCACACAGTCAAATGCGCTGAACATTAAAGTAAGTGGTACGGCGCAGAGCAACCATGGAAACAACAGCCACGGAGGCTCAAGCAATGACTATGAGATACGTGATGCAGGTTCACGCATTAGCGGAAGTGACCTGTTCATCAAGGTTAGTGCAAACAAGAAACGAATACATGAACAGGAGCCAGTCTTGCTCACTTACAAAGTATATACCCTCGTTGGATTGACTCAACTGCGAGGAGAGATGCCTGACATGAAGGGATTCCATTCGCAAGAAATTCCTTTGCCACGCGAGAAACAATTCCGTGTGGAGATGTTGAACGGAAGACCATACAAGACAGTGACATGGCAACAATGGGTTGTTTTTCCACAGATGACGGGAAAGCTTGACATTCCAAGCATCACCTTCGAGGGAATGGTAGTGCAACAGAACAGGGATGTTGATCCTTTCGAGGCTTTCTTCAATGGCGGTTCAGGATATGTAGAGGTAAAGAAGAAAATCGTAGCTCCTGGTTTGACCTTGCAGGTTGACCCATTGCCAAGCAGACCGGCAAACTTCTCTGGTGGCGTAGGTCGTTTCAGCATAACAGCACAGATAAGTGCAAAGGAAGTTAAGGCTAACGATCCATTCTCGATTCGCATTATAGTAAGTGGAACAGGAAATCTTAAACTTATAAAGCAACCTGTTGTAAATTTCCCCAAAGACTTCGACAAGTACGATGCCAAAATAACCGACAAGACGAAAATCACGGCAAATGGTGTTGAGGGAAGTATGGTGTATGACATCATGGCAGTACCACGTCATCAGGGTTCCTATGAGATACCGCCAGTTGAGTTCACATACTACGATACTCATGCCAATGCCTATAAGACCATACGTAGCGAAGGCTTTAAGATTGATGTGGCTAAGGGAAACGGCAACAGCAATGTGACAGACTATTCCCAAAGCGTCGAGCAACTGAACAAGGACATTCGTTTCATAAAGACAGGTGAGGTGGAAATGCGCGACATCAACGATTTCTTCTTCGGCTCAACATCATACATAATGCTACTTGCCGTAATGTTGCTTGCCTTCATCTCGTTGTTCGTCATATTCCGTCAACGTGCCATCAACAATGCCAACCTTGGAATGAAACGCGGAAAGAAGGCGAACAAGGTGGCTACACGCAGACTTCATGCTGCAAGCAAGTTGATGACACAGAACCGAACCGACGCTTTCTACGACGAGGTTATGCGCGCACTATGGGGCTATGTTGGCGACAAGCTCAATATGCCTGTGGAAAGTCTTTCACGCGAAAACATACAACTGCGTCTTTCTGAACGTGACGTGGACGAAGAAACTATTAGCAAGTTCATTAAGGCTATCGATGAGTGCGAGTTCGAACGCTATGCCCCAGGCGATGCCAAGGGAAATATGAACAAGACTTTCGAAGCTGCAATGACTGCAATAATGGACATCGAGGACAAAATGAAGAAAAAGAGAAAATCACCAGTGTCAAAGGTATTCATACTCATTGTACTGATGATGATGACAGGAAGTACATTTGCATCGGCCATGCCTACAAAGGCCAATGCAGATCAGGCATACAAGAAGGAACAGTATCAGCAGGCTATAGCCGACTACGAGTCGCTACTAAAGAAAGGTGCCAATGCTGACATATACTATAATCTTGGCAATGCCTATTACCGCACAAACAATTTGACACGCGCCATTATAAACTATGAGCGTGCAGCATTGCTGTCTCCCGGTGATGCCGATATACGATTCAATTTACAATTGGCGCGCTCAAAGACAATTGACAAGATAACGCCGGAGTCGGAGATGTTCTTCTTCAACTGGTATCGTCAAGTGGTGAACATGACAAGTGTTGACGGATGGGCTACGACGGCTCTCATTGCCCTTGCCATCGCCATTGTCTGTGCACTATCCTATCTATTTTCCGAACGGATAGTCTTGCGCAAGACCGGCTTCTTTGGCGCACTGCTCATGATATTCATCTTCGTCATTGCCAATATTATGGCACATCAGCAGAAGTCAAAGCTCATCAATCGTACGGGTGCCATAATAACGGCCTCTTCCGTACAGATTAAGAGCACACCATCGAAAAACGGAACCGACCTCTTCAATCTGCATGAGGGAACAAGAGTGGACATAATCGACAACTCCATGAAGGAATGGAAGGAAATAAGAATCGCCGACGGTAAGAGTGGTTGGATTGAAACTTCAAAAATGGAGACTATATGATTGACTCACTGATAGAAATTGACAAGCGGCTGCTTCTGACACTTAACGGCAGTCAGTCTATATATATTGACTCCTTGATGACTGTGCTCACCAAGGCGCAGACGTGGATTCCTCTATATGTCGCCATTTTCTATCTGGTAATAAAAAACAATGAGAACATCAAGAAGATAATAACCATCATAGCATGTGCCGTAGCCTGCATTCTTCTAACGGGAACATTGGACGACACTGTCGTAAAGCCTCTCGTCGCACGATGGAGACCAACTCACGACCCGCAGATAGGTTTGTTGGTCGATGTCGTTAACGGTTATCGTGGAGGTAACTATGGCTTCTTTTCAGCCCATGCCGCAAACACCTTCTCCATTGCATTGTTTTTCAGTCTTCTGATACGCAACGGCTATTTGAGTTTCTCACTTGTGGTTTGGTCGTTGGTTAATTGCTGGACACGCATCTATCTTGGAGTACACTATCCGGGTGACATTGCTGCGGGACTGCTTTGGGGAGCCGTAGTCGCAATAGGGGTATATCTCTTCTACGTTCATGTTCTATGCCGTAACAACGACAATGGTGTGTTCATCTCCAGCCAATACACATCTACGGGATATGTAGTGTCCGATGTCGATGTAGTAATAAGTGTCTTGGCATACATTTTCATCTATGCAGAAATAATGGCATGTATTATTTGACTTCTTATTGAATGAACATGGAAACAAAGCATATACATATTAGTGACTATAATTATAACTTGCCTGACGAAAGGATTGCAAAATTTCCTCTCGATCAACGAGACCATTCGAAACTTTTGGTTTACAGACATGGAGTCATCAGTGAAGACAAGTTCTTCAATCTGCCTTCCTATCTTCCCAAAGGAGCCCTAATGATATTCAACAATACCAAGGTGATTCAGGCAAGACTCCATTTTCGGAAGGAGACTGGCGCATTGATAGAGGTTTTCCTGCTTGAACCGGCATCGCCCTCCAACTATGAACAAATGTTTCAGTCGAGGGATACATGCCAATGGCATTGCCTTGTGGGAAATCTGAAGAAATGGAAATCGGGGAAACTTTTCAGAACGTTTCAGGTAGCGGGAAAAACCGTTCAACTCAGTGCTGAATATGTGGAAGAGGAACGCACATGCCATCGCATAAGACTATCGTGGGACAATCAGGACGTTTCCTTTTCCGAGATTCTCGACGCTGCCGGTGAATTACCTATTCCTCCATATCTCAACCGTGACACACAGGAAAGCGACAAGACAACATATCAGACCGTATATTCAAAAATTAAGGGAAGCGTAGCCGCTCCAACGGCAGGTCTGCACTTCACTCAGAATGTTTTGGCTGACATTGAAAAACATGGAATAGAGCGCGACGAGCTAACACTTCATGTCGGTGCCGGAACATTCAAGCCAGTGAAAAGTGATGAAATCGAGGGACACGAGATGCACACGGAATACATTGCCGTTCATCGTGACACCATACGGCGACTAATTGCACATAAAGCCGAGGCTATTGCGGTTGGAACAACAAGCGTACGCACATTGGAGAGTCTCTATTATATGGGACTGAAAACGATGGAGCACCCAGACATTAGTCAGGACGAACTTCACGTCAATCAGTGGGAGCCATACGAGATGAATTGCGAGGTAAGTCCTATCGAGTCGTTAATGTCTCTTGACAAGTATCTTGAACGTCACAATGCCACTACCCTTCATTCCAGTACACAAATCATCATTGCTCCCGGCTACGACTACAAGATCGTAAAGATGCTCGTGACGAATTTCCATCAGCCACAAAGCACACTCTTGCTTCTTGTAAGTGCATTCGTAAATGGAAATTGGAAATGCATCTATGATTATGCTCTCGACCACGACTTCCGCTTTCTAAGCTATGGCGACAGCAACTTGATTATTCCATAACATGAGTTTGTAATTCAAATATTTATATAATGAAAATTGGAGATAAAGTTAGGTTTTTAAGTGAAGTAGGCGGCGGACGTGTTGCTGGCTTTCAAGGAAAGAATATTGTTCTCGTAGAGGACGAAGATGGATTTCAGGTTCCCACTCCTATCAACGATATTGTTGTAGTTGACAACGACGACTACAGCATGACTCGATTTGTTGCAGAGAAGAAAGAAGCCAAGCCCGTTCTTTCCGACGATGAAGACTACGATCCTGCCGACAGGCCTGTGACCTTCAAGGCCACTCCAGAAGAGCGCAAGGGAGGCGATAAGTTGTCAGCTTATATAGCCTACGTGCCTATGTCGCCGAAAGAAATGACGACAACACGCTTCGAAACTTACATCATCAACGACAGCAATTATTACATGTATTATACTTACATGACGGCAGAAGGCAACAACTGGCACTTGCGAGCCACAGGAGAGATTGACCCAAACACAAAGCTCTATCTTGAGGAATTCGGACGCGAGGACCTTAACGAATTCAACCGCATTGCCGTACAGATTATTGCCTATAAACGTGACAAAAGCTACCTCCTTAAGCCTGTTGTTGACGTCCAGTTGCGACTCGACCCCGTAAAGTTCTACAAACTGCACACATTCAAGGAAAACGACTTCTTCGAGCAGTCAGCATACATTCTCACACTTATTGAAAACGATGCCGAGGCACGTCCTCTCGTGGTAGATGCAAAACGCTTGAAACAGGAGATGTTGGGAAAGATAAACGATGATTGTCAAAAGTCACACGCTCCTCAATACAAGAAAGATGACCCTAAGGCTCCTATCGTTGTTGACCTACATGCTTCAGAACTGTTGGAGACGACGGCAGGCATGTCACCATCAGACATACTGAACTATCAATTGGACTTTTTCCGCAAGACACTGAAACAGCATGAGAAAGATAAGGGACGCAAGATTGTGTTCATACATGGAAAGGGCGAGGGCATTCTCCGTCAGGCTTTAATCAACGAGCTACGCTATCGTTTCAAGTCTTACACTTATCAGGACGCATCGTTCCAGGAATATGGATACGGAGCAACACAAGTAACAATAAAGAATTAAAAAGATGAAATACGGATTCGCAACGGTAGCTGCCGCAATACCCAGTGTAAAGGTGGCTGACACCCATTTCAACATCCTTGCCATTGAGGAACAGATAATAATGGCTGAGGGACGTGGCGTTGAACTCATTGTATTCCCCGAACTGTCCATTACGGGATATACCTGTCAGGACCTTTTTCGTTCCGAGCTATTGCTTGACAAGGCTGAAGAGGCATTGGTTCACCTGCTTGACTTCACTCGCAAGCTCAACATAATAGCAGTTGTCGGAATGCCTGTTGTGGTAGATGACGTGCTACTGAATTGCGCTGTTGTTGTACAGCAGGGGGCTGTCATAGGTATTGTACCAAAGACATACCTGCCCAATTATGGAGAGTTCTACGAAAAACGTTGGTTCGCATCGTCGCTTGACATCAGCCAGAGACTGGTATATATTGCCGGTAGTCCTGTAACCATAACGTCTGAACCACAAGTCTTCGTTACGGCTTCTGGATTTAAGTTCGGAGTGGAAATATGCGAAGACTTATGGTCGCCAATTCCGCCAAGCAACAATCTCGCGTTGGCAGGTGCAGACGTTATTGTCAACCTTTCGGCAAGCGATGAACTCATAGGCAAGCACGACTACCTCCGTCAGCTCATATCACAGCAAAGTGCACGCACCATTTCGGCTTATGTCTATTCAGGATGTGGATTCGGCGAGAGTACGCAGGATGTGGTCTATGGTGGTAATGCCATTATTGCAGAGAACGGCAAGCTCATTTCTGAGTCCAAACGATTCTCAAAGGATTCTCAGCTTACTATTATGCAAATCGACATTGAAAGGTTGCGTGGAGAGCGACGTGCCAATACTACTTTCGTAATGGCACAACGTACAGGTCATGCCAAATATATCGAAACAAAACCTTTTGAGACTATCGACTGCTCATCCGGCGATTTCATGTTGACGAGAGAGATTGATCCACTGCCTTTCATTCCCAAGAGCAACGACATGAAACGCTCATGCGAGGAAATCCTGAACATTCAAACATCGGGTCTCGCCAAACGTCTTCACCATACAGGATGCAAGAACGTTGTGGTAGGCATCAGTGGTGGTTTGGACTCCACTTTGGCTCTACTCGTTTCTGTTCGTGCCTTCGACTATCTTGGCCTTGACAGGAAGGGCATTTATGGTATAACGATGCCAGGCTTTGGTACCACCGACCGCACACATGACAATGCCCTCAGTCTTATGAAGTCGCTTGGTGTTACCTTAGAGGAGATTCCAATCGGGAAAAGTGTCACTCAGCATTTCATTGACATTCACCACGACATAAACAAGCGAGATGTCACCTACGAGAATGGTCAGGCTCGTGAGCGAACACAAATCCTTATGGATATGGCAAACCGTGTGGGAGGCATGGTAATTGGCACAGGCGACCTAAGCGAATTGGCTCTCGGTTGGGCAACATACAATGGCGACCACATGTCTATGTACGGTGTCAACGCAAGTGTACCAAAGACTCTAATACGCCATCTCGTTAGATATGTGGCCGACAATGACGTAGATGAGGTTTCACGTACTACCCTACTCGACATTATCGATACTCCAATAAGTCCTGAGCTAATTCCTGCCGATGCCGAAGGAAACATTACTCAAAAGACGGAAGACCTTGTTGGACCATACGAGCTACATGACTTCTTCCTATATCATTATTTGCGTTTTGGTTATCGACCACAAAAGCTCTTCATCATGGCAAAATCAGCCTTCAATGGTCATGAGCCGTCAGTAAACACATACGATGAGGAAACGATAAAGCATTGGCTAAAGACGTTCTTCCGCCGTTTCTTCACACAACAGTTTAAGCGTTCTTGTCTGCCCGATGGTCCAAAGGTCGGTAGCGTGAGCTTAAGTCCACGAGGTGATTGGCGAATGCCTTCCGATGCGTCCAATGCTCTCTGGCTGGAAGAAATCGATAATCTGTAAGGAGACTGTGATTTTAACACAACGTCACGTTAAAACAAGCGCAACGTTAGGCTTCATTAAATCTAACGTTGCGTTTTTTGAATACTTTCCTTTGAACTAAAATCAAGTTTAATGCCACTAATGCAAATCCAAGGAAGCAGTAAACGCAACTTTGGAGCAACGATATTCCCAGTACACCACCCTGTTCATACAACAGCCATGTACTTATGGGCAAAAGAAGAATACTGGTGGCAACGGCGGGAACGTATTTCCTCAGAACGACAGACTGAACCACATGGACAACGAGGTGAAAAGTGTATGCGGCAAATGCGCCATACCATAGCAGGCGCAACGGCAACTTGCCCGTAGAGGCAAGTGCCGTGAACAGAATGCAAAGGACATATTCCTCAACTACAGCCATTACCATTCCCTCGGTACTGTAACCACGAAACATCGAGGCAAAGCGAGGGAAACGCTCGCCTACCGCATCGCCATTTCTCGCTATCCACGACTTTAGCCCAAGGACCTCCTCCAAGTCGTGAATCAGAAACAACGAAGGGAAGAGCCAGATGAAGCCATACTCGACTGTCAACACCGCAAGCAAAGACATCTGAGCTGCAAAAACAAGAACCATTGCATTCATCTTTTCTTCGAGAGATTATTCTATTACGAAGCTACGCGGATAGAAGTCGCTGTAAAAACGTCCTTCCACGGCAGTAAACTTCAAGACACAATAGTTCGGGTCGGTAACTCCGCCAGGGTAATATTGTGTGTCGCCCTCACGCCAAATCATCTCCTTGCTCTTCTGGTCAGTAAGCGCCTCCATTGTTCCCTTCAGCATTATGGCACGGAAATTCTTCTCGTCGCAGAAATATACAGAAGCCTTCGGATTGGTCTTGTAATGCGCCACACGCAGGGAGAAGGCATTGGTGGTGAAATAGAACACCTTTATTCCTTCGCGCACGCGAGGCGAAAGCATTGCCTTGGTACAGGGATAGCCTTCCTCGTCAACCGACGAGATATATGTCACGGGCAGCGAGTCTGCCATTTCGCCGATTAGTTGTCGGACAGGAGCAAGACCTGCATAAAGTACATCCTGGAAATCGTGCGACGTGATGTTTATCTCCTTTCGCCAACGCTTCAAGTGCGGGAAGAACATCTTCATCTGACCTATTGCCTCTTCACGAGTCACCTTGTGTTCAGAGTCTTTGTTAAACTCCTCCACAAACTGCGCACAGTGGTCTATCATCTCTTCCATCGTGCACTGCTGCGTGAACTTCCCGTTCTCATAGCAATACTTGCAGTATTCTTCGTTTTTGCTTCCATCGACATTCGTACCGTAGTCATTCACGTCAGCAAGCGGCATTCCGCAGCTCTGACAAAACCTTTGTTTCTTTTCCATTCTTTTGTTGCTATTATATATCTTATTCGTACTATAATTCCAGCCTTAAAACCCTTATCGGCTTGTTGGCTCCCATATAGAGGCGGTGGTCAAAGACAGTTTCGCCAGTTGGCACGAAACCACATTTCTCCATCACTCGTCCCGAGGCGGGATTGTCGGTGAAATGTCCGCTAATTAGCGAGGTCAGACAAGTTGTCTTGCGGATATTTTCAATCATAAGGCTAAGAGCTTCGGTGCAGATGCCCCTACCCCAATATGGCTTGCCAACCCAATATCCCACCGTAGGCTCTCCTTCACGCATCGGCAGTGAGCAGTCGCACGAGGAGCCGTAGCCCATCGCGCCTATTGCCTCGCCTGTCTCATTCCAGACTATTGCCCACGTAGTAGGATTATTAAAGACGGTGCGGATTATCTCCAGACTCTCCTCCTCCGACAAATGCGGTGGCCAGCCTGCACGAGGACCTACATCTTGACAGCTGGCATATTTGTACAATGCCTTGGCGTCGCTGTCCTGCCATGGTCGGAGTGTTATTCTGTTTGATTTCATTAGTTAGACATTACAATATTATTCCACAGGAATCATCAGTCCACATTTATAGTCGGGAGAATTGAAATCGCCCATTGTGTACCATTCCACATTGACAGCCATCACCGCCTTGTATTCTGGGTGTTGCGGCAGCCACTCATTGTAAACGCTTGTATAGTTGTTGTGGAAGGCTGCCATTCCACCCTCGAAATGGAACTTCAGCCATTTTCTGTATTCCACCTTCCGCACTTCCATGCCTTCGGGTACGTTGCCGCCCTTATAGCTTCCACTGATAAAATAGTCGAAAGTGCCAGCCGCCATGTCGCAGTCGCAAAGTGCAAACTCACCAATACCATTGTCAGCCACGGCTTGCTGCGCATCGTTCTGCGGTTTGCCGGCCTGCATCATCGGAATACAGTATTTGTCGCTGAACTCCTTCCAAAATGCAGGACATTCCTCCTGACCATTCTTCATCTCGATCTTCTTCACTACGCCTATCAGTTCCAGGCCTTCGTTCTCGATAATTTCAAATTTCATAATATTTCTATTCCTTTTTTATTTTATTTGCGACTGCAAAAGTAATGATAATCTGCCAAAATCAGAAACGATAGGGATAGAATGACTAAAAATGTGACGAAATGCAAGTGATTGTGGTGCCAAACTCTCATGCCCATCGTCTGTCCTACATCAGACAATGCTTATGCCGAGCGTACAAAAAAAAAGGACGAGCCATTGACCCATCCCTTTCTTCTCCGCCTCTTTCCTTATTTAAAAAGGAAAAAACTCTATTCCCTAATTTTCGTATGCTGCCGTCTGGATATGCTTCAACTCTATCCCTTTGCCGTATTTGTTGATGATCATCATCTGCGCGTCATACGACATCGGTGTTTTCCGATAGTCATCTATTATCGGCTCGTTTACCACGAACATCTGAAAGTCACCGCTGCGCTTTCTTATCCTTAACGCCTTGCCGTCTTTATCACTCCGCAGATAGAGTTTGTTGCCGATGGTGCAGATACTGTCATCGGCACGTATCTCCCAGTTGTGATATGCTATGAAACGCTCCTCATGTATGTTCATGACGTACACCACATCGCCATCATACAGCAGCTTCACAAAACCTCGATAGCGCACTATCGGGCGATGGATATAGGTATATCCCGTGTTTCCATCGAACCAGAACTCCCTATTAGCGGTTTGCAAACACCCACCACTGAGGTGCGAGGCGACGTCATTTCCTTCGGGTAGCAGGGGAATGACATGCCAGAACTCACCGTCTTTCTCCACCCTACTCCCCCTTGGAAGTTTCCAGCCTACCGTAGTGCTGTCAAAGTGAAGGAATCCTTCATTCCTTCTTTCCTTCACCTTTTCTTCCCATTCCTTCAGCCTCGCATCACACAATGCCATGAACTCCTCCTTCCCTCCGGCATCACTCTCGCTCACCAACGGACAATCCAAGTCCTGCTG
>JBJEKR010000079.1:0-56884 GCA_051878735.1 Prevotella sp.
GATACCCCTCCTTTGTGATTGGCGAACGTAATGATTTTCTGTTTCATACTTATTTGTATATATGTATCAATGTTTACATGTACTCATGTACACATAAAATGAAAAGATGCATGATTATCGATGCATAGCCATAAGGCAGTCATTAAGATCATTGTAATCTCTATAGCGATATGACTCATCAATAACCTTACTGCCGTAAGCATTCATAATCGACTTTGTGGCATTCTTGCCTGCGTCATCATTATCAAGATAACAGTGAATGGCCTTATATTTTTCCAAAAGAGGAATGAGTATTTTGATCTCACCAACTCCGTTGAGTACAAAGTAGTCAAATGAGCCATTGACGGAAATGCCGTTATCTTGAATTTCTGCTTGCATCGTAAGAAAAGAAAGCAAATCAAAGAATCCCTCAAAAACGCAGCATTGCTGTTGAGATGATCCGTCTGCATAAATTACAGAGATACTCTTCTTTCCAATACAACGCTTGCAGAATACATTGCGTGCTTCCATACCATTAGCTACATTCTTGAATGCAATGGCATAGTATCTTCTGCCCCGAAAAGTATAGTGAACCTCTTTACAGAATTGTTGAGCGATTCTATAACTGATACGTCTCTTGAAAATATAATCGGTTAAAGCTGGATGCGTCAGAGGTACAATCATTTCCACAAATGTCTCTTGGTTTAAGTTATCAGAAAATTCCTTTCTTTTTCCTTCTAACCATTGACGTTTTTTTTCCTCTTCTCTTAGCACAGCGTTATAATCTTTACTGTATAGCAGTTTCTTTTCTTCAATTTGCCTTTGAAGAAATGAAAGAACTTGATGTTCAGACCACGCAGGATGCAGACGTTCAACAAGGTTGATGAGATTACCGCCAATGCCGCTTCCAAAATCATACCATAGGTTTTCTTTGATATTAACAGCAAATGAAGGGCTATTTTCTGGGCGGAGTGGGGAGCAATAGAAAATACTCTTGCCTTTTCTGACACCATCCCCATAATTATTCTCTTTCATCCATTGGTAAATACTTACAGATTTAATTTCTTCAATAGTCATGTTACATTGAGTATAAGTAATTGTACACGTGATTGCAGGTGTATGCGCGCGCGTATGTAATATATATACCTGTTAAACTTAAACCTAAACTTTCTTGCTTTCTTCAGTGCTTGGATTCACAAAACCCTCTGATTTATAAATATATGCATCATCTTGCTTCACAATAATACCTTTGCCTGAAAGAAGTTTAAGTAAGTCCTTGATTCCATTTGTTCCACGCTTGTAACCTGCGTCCTCATATGCACGTGAGACCATTTCAACCAAATCACTGTATCGTGTAGGAGAGTTGTTCTTGAAAGCCTTGCTCAATATCTCCTGATGTACTTCGTTATCCAGGCTCACAAGAGACTTCTCCCTGCGTTTTACAACAGTCACAGAAATGCCATTGTCAAGAACAGGTAACTTGTTGTCATCAATATGGAATGCAAAGGTGCTGAACTCTTTATCTCTCATGTGCATAGGTCTAACCTCACTGATACTATTATTTTGTAGGTTCTTACTGATAATCAGTACTGTTTCTGCCTTATTTTCAAGTTCAGTACCTATGTGTCCACGTGGATTGTTATCGTTCTTGTTTAAGTGGAGTACAGTATGGATATGAAGGTCATACACACTTGTCCATGCCATGAGAACGGTCATCACATCCGTGGCTTCTTTACCATTGTTTATGTCATACATCAGATCTCTGAGTCCGTCGATGATTACAAGACCGACCTCTTGGTGCTTTCTCAAAGCATAATCAATGAGAGCGATACGAAGTTTCGGCGTGTATTCACGCAACCCCCAAAACAGAAGGCGTGGGTCATCCTTCTTGACAGAAAGCCCTGACAGTGTATAGATTCGCTCCAGAACATTATGGCAATGATATTTGCTCTGTTCCGTATCGAAATAGAGAATCTTCCGTTTCCCCTCAGGAAGGCACGCCCGGTAGTTAAGCACTGTAGTATTTGTAACTGCAGCTGCTACCATTGCAGAGATGTTGAATGTCTTTTTACTTTTTGCCTTACCTGTTGAAGCACTGAAATTTCCAAACGTGGCAATGGTACAGTCTCCAACGAAGAGAATTTTGGGAGGTATTGTAACCTTGTCTGTTGCTTTGATTTCACCTTTTGATAGATAGGACTCCAACTCTTCATCACTGAAATCGTCCTTCTCTAACATTGAAACTTCCAGTGACTTATGTTCAAGATTCGATTTCTGAACTAATTGCACTGGTTTATCTTCTCTTTTTTCCATCTTGATTTTGTTTTTTTTTATTTGTCTCAATGTCCTTTACGGATATTGCACACCTGTCAAGCAACTCCACCAAACGAGAGTCTGGAAGGTTGGTACCATCAATGCTGTTCTTCTTTGACCGCTTCTTCATCTTTACTTGATTCTATTGATTCCATGTTTACGGACAGGTTGGATAACTCCTTGTCATTTACCTTGTTCCTCTTAATCCACGCTATTAGCTCTTTCTTCTCAAAGAAAATCATTTTACCACGTGGCTTAAAATGAGGTATTTCACCACTACAAGTGAGCTTGTAAAGAAGACTCTTGGATATGTCAAGGTATTGGCACACATCCTTCATGTTAAGGATTTCCTTTGTGGTGTAAATCGCATCTTCTAACGATTTCAACTTTTCGTTCACCACAACTGGATCCACAGTCTTCAACTCTTTTATTTGCATTTCCAAGAGTTCTATTCGTCTTGAAAGTTGCTCGATGTCTTTTTTCGCCATTTCTTTAATTGTTTTGAGTGATACATAGAGGGAGCCACCCTCATCGTGAACCGATTCGAATGCAAAGGTATATTGATAGTGTTGCTTTATGGGATGATGTTACTATATAGGAGGAGTTATATAGTAACTATATAGCCACTTTCGTTTCATGTGGTTGGAATCTTATGTCCTTTCATCACTTATTTGCATCTGAATATATCATACTCATAGAAAAACAGTAATATAATAAGGGTATATATTACTTTATTACAACGGTGCGAATAGGCTGCACCATGATTGTATAACTTTGCACTAATTTGCACAAATATGCATGAGAAAAGAAAGAAAACATTATTATACAGTACTATGGCATACGTTTGTGTGCCATGTATTATTCTTAATATAAACTTAACACAAAAAGAAAATGAAGCAGTTAAAAAACAACTTCGTTCTCTCTCTTTTTGTGTCCATGCTATCCAAGCTGTACAAAGAAAGAAGAGAAAGAGTTGCCTGAAAATGAACTTTGGCAACTCTATCGTGCTGCTTATGAGCAGTACCAGTGTGAAATCCTCAAAGGAGAGAAAAATTACTCTCGTTTTGTGAATGATTTCTTTGCATACCATCTTCCTACATCGTGTACAGGTGAAGAGCAAATGCGTCTTCATGTGATGCACGTCTTTAGCATCAAAGAACTCCTTGAAGAACGTCGAGACCTCGTCAATTCCTTTTTTTCAAAAGGAAGTTTTGATGAGGAAGACTATCATCAGATGGAGCATCTGTTTAACACCGGCAGCAGCATCGAGCCAGAAAGAGAGAGTCTTGCCAATTTCTCAGAGAAGCAGATCAGTCTCATCACGGATTTTGTCAAAACTACAAAACTCTTCAGACAGGATGTCTCAGAGAATGACATGGCAAATCTATTCAAATGCAAACTGAACGCACCATTGCAAGCAAATGTCAATAGACATGTCGCACTATTCTTCGGTGCTCTTAGGCAATATGGCTTATTGCCTTTCTCATGGCAGATGATTATTGAGGAGAACAGGCTGATTTCTTCATCAGCCAATAACCAGCCACTTCGTGCCAGTCATCTCAGATGCGGGTTGTCACAGGCAAAGAATGTCAAACTCGCAAAGGAAAAATCTTCCTTGAACAAGATGGAAGATATTGGCTTTGAAGCCACATGCAATGCTTTTGTAAAGAAGTTGAAAGAAAGTATCTAAGATGTAAGAAAGATAAGCAAATATGATATGTTCAGCGATATAAAAACTATATTCCAGTACCTATATAGTTGATATTATTATTCTTATGATTCTGAGGGGCTACCTTTGCAATCGAATCGATTTAGATACGGAGGTAGCCTCTCCATTTACGTAATCATAAGCACATAGACAATGAACAATAATACAGAAATAATATTCTCGGATAAAACGGTCACTTACGACCAGTTTGTCACAGATCTTGCAACAAGGATTGCATTGAAGATACATCAAGTAGAAAAAGGTCAGCTTGAAATCAGCCAGGCCAAAGCGTTCAAGATGTTTGGTAGGGCAGATGTTGAACGGTGGATTAGGAATGGTAAGTTAAAGCCGTGTAGGGTGTCACCAGGCAAGAAACGCTACAGGTTGATAGATCTACAGAAACTTGCAAACATTCAGCAGAATTACATTCTGTAGCCAGGTTCGAGAAGTACATTAAAAAACTCAGATGCAGCACCATACTGTATCTGAGTTTTTTGTATAAGTATCAGTTAAAAGAGAAAACTGTTTTATGGAATCAGACGTTGATACATCTGAGTCAAGTTTTTATCAACATTGGTTATCTTGAACTGAACTCGAGCATTGTGAATATTCTTAGGTAGGATATTCACAAGTTTGTCCATTACCTGATCAACATTGGAAAAACCTGTATCTTCAATAGCACAAACCTGCTTTCCCATCACATAGGCTTCTGCACGGACATAGTTGTACTTTGATATTTTCTCAAATGACTTATCCTCTTTTTCAATGTACTTTGACTCTTGATCAGTGAAGAACACAAAATCTATTACCTTTTCGTTAAGAATCCACGCAGGAGTGAAATCTATCTTGACATATACTTTTGCCATTCTGTTGATAGAATGGTTGAGTCCAAAATCAACATCATTCATTGTTGCTCCACATTCGTTCTGGGCTATGGTTGCCCAACTGTGTCTAAAGGCATAGAGCGATGCTCTGTAACCTGGCTCTACCTTTTCCCAAATCTGCTTAATGCCCGTATTGACGTTTGCACAGAAAGAATCAGATGTTGCTAAACGATCGTGGAAGTTAAACAACCATGGAGAACGTTCATCTTTTGTGAGATACTTCTCAAATGTTGGTTTCAAGAATGCTGGTACACGAACTTCAAAGTAACCTCTGTCAGAACGTGTCGACCTCGTCTTCTGTCGTTCGTAGTGAAAGATGTTCCCATCGTACTGATCCTTCTTCGCATTAAAGATGTCCACAGCATTTAAGCCGCACATACAGAATGAAATCAATGCCACATCCTGACCAACTTCCATTAGTGGGTGAGTGAATTTACTTCTATCTGGAACGACATTGAAGAATGCACGCAATTTGCTTGCAGGAATGGCACGCTTCTCAGGCACATCACTTCTTGGGATAGCGACATTACTCCAAGGATTCTTCAGTTTAAGTATTCCTCGTTCTTCGTCATTGAATTCTCTTCTGGCAGCTTTGTACACCTCCCTCATACATACTGGATATTGTTCCTTGCTTCGAGTTGTGGTGGAAAGGGATTCTATCCATCGGTTAAGGAAAGCAGAAGTAAGACGTGAAAACATGATATTGTCTGTCCCAGCGAATCTTTCCATATGTTGCAGAGACCACTTATAGTTACGTGAAGTGCGTTCCTGTCCTCTTTTAATCAATTTCTCGATATGCGCTCTTGCGTAATCAGAGAAAGAAAGGTCTTTTCCATAGTCGGTCACATAAGTGAGTACTTCGTTTGCTGACCACGTAGAAGCATCAACTTGATTAAGCATATTATAAAACTTTTCTATCAAGATTGAAGTTTGCTGTATTACGAAGGGATCAATGATGTCTTTCTTATCATCACTTAATCCCTTATCGTTTACCATCCATGATGTTCTAACGTAAGCGAACTGTCTGTTTTGAGTAATACGGATATATACATTGTACATTCCGTTTCTTGTCCTTGACTTTACAATTGCTTTTAATGTTGCCATGCTGAAAATTGTTATTTTGGGTTATTCAAATTGTGATAAAATACCTGTTTGCAGAGTTCTAAAATCTGGGAAACACCGAGATTTTTTTGGGAAACATCCAGTGTTTTTTGGGAAACAAATGAATGGCTTGGGAAACACGCTCCTGATTTTTGGGAAACATTTGCCCTGATTTTGGCCTCTTATTCTGCATTTGGAACAGGCAGAATATGCACAAAAAACTAAGGGCAAGTACCTGTTTCCCAGATACTTGCCCTTTATATAGCTAATTTTCAGCACGTTTCGATTATTCTTCGACGGCGGCCTGGGCGGCTGCAAGACGTGCGATAGGCACGCGGAATGGAGAGCAGCTTGCGTAGTTCATGCCAATCTTGGCGCAGAACTTAACTGAGCTTGGCTCACCACCGTGCTCACCGCAAATACCGCAGCGGAGGTTCTGGCGAACGCCACGTCCCTTCTCAACTGCCATCTTAATGAGCTGGCCTACACCGTTCTGGTCAAGTACCTGGAATGGGTCAACCTTCAGAATCTTCTTGTCGAGATATACTGGCAAGAAGCTGGCGATGTCGTCGCGGCTGTAACCGAAGGTCATCTGTGTCAAGTCGTTGGTACCGAATGAGAAGTACTCTGCCTCTGTAGCAATGCGATCAGCTGTCAAAGCAGCACGTGGAATCTCGATCATCGTACCGATTTCGAACTCTATCTCAACGCCATACTCGGCAAATACCTCCTTGGCTGTCTTCTGGATAATCTCCTTCTGCTGCTTCAGCTCATAGAGAATACCAATCAGAGGAACCATGATTTCTGGCATTGGGTTCTTGCCTTCCTTCTTCAGCTCACAAGCGGCAGAGAGGATAGCGCGTGTCTGCATAGCTGTAATCTCTGGGAATGTGATACCGAGACGGCAACCACGGTGACCAAGCATTGGGTTGTTCTCAGCAAGAGAAGCAACACGACGCTGGATTGTAGCAACGTCAACACCCATTTCATCTGCCATTGTCTGCTGACCTGCAAGATCGTGTGGTACGAACTCGTGGAGTGGTGGGTCGAGCAGACGGATGTTTACTGGACAGCCATCCATAGCCTCAAGGATGCCCTTGAAGTCTGCCTTCTGATAAGGCAACAGCTTGGCAAGTGCCTTCTCACGACCTTCAACAGTGTCAGAGAGAATCATCTCACGCATAGCGATAATCTTCTTGTCCTCGAAGAACATGTGCTCTGTACGAGTAAGACCGATACCCTTGGCACCGAAAGCACGTGCAACCTGTGCATCGTGTGGAGTGTCGGCATTGGTACGAACCTGCAACTTGGTATATTTGTCGCAGAGGTCCATCAGCTCCTTGAAGTCACCGCTGAGTTCAGCAGCCTTTGTTGGAACCTCGCCAGCATAAACCTGTCCTGTAGTACCGTTCAGAGAGATGTAGTCACCTTCCTTATATACTACGCCGTCGATTTCAACGGTCTTTGTCTTGTAGTCAACATTGATGCCACCAGCACCAGAAACACAGCACTTACCCATACCACGGGCAACAACGGCAGCGTGAGAGGTCATACCACCACGTGCAGTCAGAATACCCTCGGCTGAAGCCATACCTGCGAGGTCCTCTGGAGATGTCTCAATACGAACCATGATAACCTTGTGACCGTCGGCATGCCAAGCCTGTGCGTCGTCAGCGTGGAACACGATCTGACCGCAAGCAGCACCTGGAGAAGCTGGCAAACCCTGTGTGATGACCTTGGCCTTCTGGAGAGCCAACTTGTCGAATACCGGGTGAAGCAGCTCGTCGAGCTTCTGAGGCTCGCAGCGCATGATGGCAGTCTTCTCGTCGATCATGCCTTCGTGGAGAAGGTCGATGGCAATCTTAACCATTGCAGTACCTGTACGCTTGCCGTTACGTGTCTGGAGGAACCAAAGCTTGCCTTCCTGTACGGTGAACTCCATGTCCTGCATATCGTGGTAGTGCTTTTCGAGCTTGTCCTGCAAGTCGTTGAGCTGTGCATAAATCTCAGGCATAGCCTCTTCCATTGAAGGATATTTCTCGGCACGCTCTTCCTCGCTGATGCCAGCACGCTCTGCCCAACGCTGTGAGCCAATCTTAGTAATCTGCTGTGGAGTGCGAATACCAGCCACAACGTCCTCACCCTGTGCGTTTACAAGGTACTCGCCGTTGAAGAGGTTCTCACCGTTACCGGCATCGCGGCTGAAGCATACACCTGTAGCTGAGGTGTCGCCCATGTTGCCGAATACCATTGCCATTACGCTGACGGCAGTACCCCACTCGTCAGGAATACCCTCCATCTTGCGATAAAGGATGGCACGCTCATTCATCCAGCTGCGGAACACAGCGCAGATGGCACCCCAAAGCTGCTCAATAGGATCGTCTGGGAAGTCTTTGCCTGTACGCTCTTTGATGGCTGTCTTGAAGAGGCTCACGAGCTTCTTCAATTCATCAACGGAGAGGTCTTTGTCAAGTTTCACGCCACGCTCAGCCTTAACGCTCTCGATGATTTCCTCGAATGGGTCGATGTCTTCCTTGTTTACTGGCTTCATCTCAAGAACGACGTCACCGTACATCTGTACGAAACGACGATAAGAGTCGTAAACGAAGTGTGGATTGTTGGTCTTTGCCACAAGTCCCTCAGCAACCTCGTCGTTGAGACCAAGGTTGAGGATAGTGTCCATCATGCCAGGCATTGATGCACGTGCACCTGAACGAACGCTGACAAGAAGAGGATTCTTCACGTCACCGAACTTGGAGTTCATCAACTCCTCAGTATGCTTAACGGCAGCATTAACCTCGTCCTGAAGGATTTCCTTGATTTTCTCTTGACCAACCTTGTAGTATTCATTACAGCAGCTGGTAGTAATGGTAAAACCTGGAGGTACAGGAACACCGATTAGGTTCATCTCGGCAAGGTTTGCACCCTTACCACCAAGTTCTTCACGCATTTTAGCGTTTCCTTCAGCTTTACCGTTACCGAAGGTATAAACTCTTTTTTCACTCATAAGTTAGTTGGTTGTGTATTTAATATTATAAGTTTTAAATTTTATTCTGCAAATATAGTGCTTTTTTCGCTATGCTGCAAGAAAAACAAGAAAAAATGCAATATTCATGTTACATTTTGTGGATTATTTCGTATATTTGCACCAAAATTCAGTAAAAAACAACATAAATGAGCAGAAAAAAGAAACCATTTCCTATTTTGGAAAACATCACGATAACCGACGTTGCCGCCGAAGGCAAATCGCTGACAAGAGTTGGCGAGATGGTGGTATTTGTCCCCTTTGCCGTGCCTGGCGACATTGTTGACCTACAGATAAAGAAGAAGAAGCACAGCTACTGCGAAGCGGAGGTCGTGAGGTTCATTAAATATAGTAATGTACGCGCGTTACCGAAATGCGAACATTTTGGAATCTGCGGAGGCTGCAAATGGCAAAACCTGCCTTACGAAGAGCAACTAAAAGCAAAGCAAAAACAAGTGTTCGACCAACTGACACGCATAGGTAAGGTGGAGCTGCCAGAGTTCCAGCCCATAATGGGTTCAGCCAAGACGTTTGAGTATCGCAACAAACTGGAGTTCGGCTGCTGCAACAAGAGATGGCTGACACGAGAGCAAGTGGCATCGGGATTCAAATACGACAACATGAACGGCATAGGTTTCCACATCACAGGTGCTTTCGACAAGATACTGCCCATAGAAAAGTGCTGGCTCATGGACGACCTTCACAACAAGATAAGGAACTCAATACGAGACTATGCCTTTGAGAACGACATAAAGTTCTTCGACCTCAGAGGGCAGCACGGACTGTTGAGAGACGTCATCATAAGAAACTCTAACACAGGCGAGTGGATGGTAATCATACAGTTCCACTACGATGAGCCTGGCGATGAAGAGAGGGCTAAAGCCCTGTTGCAACACGTTGCCGACAGTTTCCCAGAGATTACGTCGCTGATGTATGTTGACAACCAGAAGTGCAACGACACCATAGGCGACCAAGACGTGCTTGTGTTCAAGGGCAACGACCACATATTCGAGACAATGGAGGACTTGAAGTTCAAGGTTGGACCAAAGAGTTTCTACCAGACCAACACCGAACAGGCATACCATCTCTACTGCGTGGCACGCGAGTTTGCACAGTTGAATGGCGACGAAACGGTCTATGACCTCTATACAGGCACTGGAACCATAGCCAACTTCGTGGCCAGGAAGGCAAAACACGTCATCGGCATAGAGTATGTGCCAGAGGCAATAGAGGACGCAAAGGTAAACTCACAGGTGAACGGCATCAGCAACACCACCTTCTTTGCCGGCGACATGAAGGACATTCTGACCGACGACTTCATTGCCGAACACGGCAGACCAGACGTGATAATCACCGACCCTCCCCGTGCCGGTATGCACCCCGACGTGGTGAAGGTGATAATGAACGCAGCCCCAAGGCGCATTGTCTATGTCAGCTGCAACCCTTCAACACAAGCTCGAGACCTTCAGCTGCTTGACCCTGACTATAAAGTGGTTAAGGTGCAGCCTGTAGATATGTTCCCACATACGCCACACGTTGAGAATGTTGTGCTTTTGGAAAGAAGGGAATAAGAAAATGAAGAGTGAAAAATGAAGAATGAAGAGTGAAGAGTGAAGAATAGACAAAACCAATAAAAGTGAAGAAAGATATGAACACAAAAACTTTAACTACTGCATTTTTGGCAGTCCTAACGCTTTCCGCAAATGCCACGGAAGCGACGGAGACACAAGAGACTAACGGAGGCAAGGACTTGAAGCTAAGCGAAGTCTTCAGCAAACCAAAGTTCTCAGGCTACATGATGGGCAACTACAACGCCACATTTAAAGATGAAGGTAACAGCAACGGCTTCAGCCTGAGAATGATTCGACTGATAATGACAGGACGAGTGCTCAACGACTTCGAGTATAAAATCCAGGGACAGATAAATGGAAACACTGGAACCTACGGCGACTCGCCACGTCTTATAGACATGAGTCTTGAATGGCAGAAATACAAGGGATTCAAAATAAAGGCAGGACAGTTTAAGCGTCCGTTTACCTTCGAGAACCCCATGAACCCGATAGACATAGGCTTCACCTCGCTGAGCCAGAGCGTGACAAACCTTTCGGGCTTCACCGACCGCACAGGAGAACAGTCGAGCAACGGACGAGACATTGGTGTGCAAGTGTCGGGCGACCTACTGCCAAACAGCGATGGACGCACCCTACTCCACTACGAGATAGGCATGTTCAACGGTCAAGGGCTTAACCAAAAAGAGGTCGATAACCAGAAGGACATCATCGGAGGAGCATGGGTTTCGCCTCTGAAGGGTGTAAGGATAGGCGCTTTCGGTTGGGTCGGCTCCTACGCCCGAAAGGGAACATGGCAGGATGGCGGGGTCGAGGCTTCGGGCATACGCAAGGTAGGCAGATACCGCTATGCCATCTCTGCCGAATACAAGGATGCCGACTGGCAGATTCGCTCAGAATACATACACAACACTGGAGGAGCATTCACCACAAGAGCCAACAAATCTGCCGACCTGCAAGACTGCACCCTGAACGAGAAACTCGGCGACCGTGCCGATGGCATTTATCTCGCCTGTGTAGCTCCAATAGTCAAAGGCAAGCTGAGAGCCAAGGCACGCTACGACCTCTATCGTCCAGCAGGCGAATGGAGTACGGCAAAGACCATATACAAGGCGGGTATCAACTACCTGTTCTGCAAGAATCTGGAGATACAGACGGAGTATGGATTTGTGAACGACCGTAGCTTGGCTGACCATAACTACAGCATGGCAGACATTCAATTCAGTGTAAGGTTTTAACAAGATAATTGACTGACAATGAAATTTATAGCTCTTATTCCCGCAAGATTTGCTTCAACACGCTTTCCAGGCAAGCCCCTGGCCATATTGGGAGGAAAGACCGTCATTCAGAGAGTGTATGAGCAAGTGAGCAAAGTTGCAGACGAAACGTTTGTTGCCACCGACGACAAGCGCATCTACGACGCTGTAGAGGCTTTTGGAGGCAAGGTGGTGATGACACGCACCGACCACAAGAGCGGCACAGACCGCATTGAGGAAGCGGCAGAAAAGATTGGCGGCGACTACGATGTTGTAGTGAACGTACAGGGTGACGAGCCTTTCATACAGGCATCGCAGATTGAAACCGTATGCAAGTGTTTTGATGACCCAACGACACAGATTGCTACACTTGGCAAGCCATTCGGCAACGACATGGAAGCAATAAGCAATCCCAACTCTCCAAAGATTGTCGTTGACAAAAAAGGCTTCGCGCTCTATTTCAGTCGCAGCGTCATTCCATTCATCCGTGGAACAGAGACCAACGAGTGGCCATCAGCCTGCCCTTTTCTGAAGCATCTTGGACTCTACGCCTATCGTCGTGAGGTGTTGAGGGAAATAACCCAGTTGCCACAAGGCTTGCTTGAGAAGGCAGAGAGTCTCGAACAACTCCGTTGGCTTGAGAATGGCTACAAAATTCGTGTAGGACTGACCGACATCGAAACAGTAGGCATTGACACGCCTGCCGACCTCGAAAGGGCGGAGAGGTTTTTAACTCTTAATTTTTAATTGACTTCGTCGATTACTGGAACCTCAGCATAGCTCAAGCGAGCTTGGCTCTGCTGAGGCTTGCGCAGCAATTGGCTTTCCCTTTGGTCGCCGAACGTTATTTCTTAATTTTTAATTTTTAATTTTTAATTCTTAATTCTTAATTCTATAATGGGTAAGGATTCGTTTGATTTCAGGCAGTTTAGCGTTAGGCAGGAACGTTGTGCAATGAAGGTTAGCACAGACGGAGTCCTGCTTGGAGCATGGGCTTGTGACAAAACGGAAGACGAATCCTTAAAAATACTTGACGTAGGCACTGGCACAGGACTGATTGCCCTGTTCCTTGCCCAGCGTTTCCCAAATGCCAATATCACGGCAATAGACATTGACCCTGAAGCCGTGGAGCAGGCAAATGAGAACTTCGAGGCATCGACTTTCGGCAACCGGCTGACAGCCAAGGCTTCGCCGCTGCAAGAAATGGATACAGATACACTGTTTGATGCCATTGTGTGCAACCCGCCTTTCTTCATCGACTCACTGCAATGCCCCGACAGCAAGCGTACAGTAGCAAGGCACGCCAAGACACTGACGTTTGCAGAGCTTGCAAGACACTCAAGCCGTATGCTGAAAGCAGGTGGCACCCTCTCTGTAATAATCCCATCAGAGAGCAAAGGCACAATGGAGGCAGAGGCAATATTCTGCGGGTTGTGCGTAAATCGCGTATGTTACATAAAGACCAAGGAAACGAAGCCCGCAAAACGTGTCATGTTGGAGTTCTCAAAGTGTCAAAAACCCATTGAAAACGACACAATGGTCATCGGTGACGAAAAATACCAGTACTTGACACGCCAATTCTACCTATAAAGAGTTAAAGAGTTAAAAATGATACCTTACATTAGGTATTTTCTCAGAAAAAATCACTAATTTTGCAGTGCTTTATAGTATATAGCGAGTATTTATTATTCATTATTTAAAATAAAACTAAGAATATGCAGTATTCTAATGAAGTCAACAACATGTGCGTTGTTGCTAAAGGTCCAAACCACGGACCTGCCCCAATTCCTGAAGAAGGAAAATGGATTCAGGCAAAAGAGATTAAAGACATCTCTGGTTATACCCACGGTGTGGGTTGGTGTGCACCACAGCAGGGAGCTTGCAAGCTGTCGCTTAACATCAAGGAAGGTGTCATTCAGGAGTGTCTGGTTGAGACCATCGGCTGTACTGGTATGACCCACTCAGCTGCCATGGCATCAGAGATCCTTCCTGGCAAGACCATTCTTGAGGCTCTGAACACTGACCTCGTTTGCGACGCCATCAACACCGCTATGCGTGAGTTGTTCCTCCAGATTGTCTATGGTCGTTCACAGAGCGCATTCTCTGAGGACGGACTTGTCATCGGTGCTGGTCTTGAAGACCTCGGCAAGGGTCTGCGCAGCCAGACAGGTACACTCTACGGCACTGTTGCCAAGGGTACACGCTATCTTGAGCTGACCGAAGGCTACATCACAAAGATGTTCCTCGACAAGGACAGCCAGGTTTGCGGCTACGAGTATGTTCACCTCGGCAAGATGATGGAAGCCATCAAGGCAGGTATGGACGCCAACGAGGCTGTGAAGAAGTTCACAGGTTCTTACGGACGCACAAAGGCCGAGCAGGGAGTTGTTAAGAGTATTGACCCACGTAAAGAATAATAAGGAGAAACAACTATGATTAGAGAAGTGAAATTTGAAAGCCAGGAGCGCAGAATCAAGCAGGTTATCGCCGCTCTGAACGAGAATGGTATCAAGGATATCGAAGAGGCTAATCAGATTTGCGAGAACGCAGGTGTTGACCCTTACAAGATTTGCGAGGACACTCAGGGCATCTGCTTCGAGAACGCAAAGTGGGCATACGTTTGCGGTGCCGCTATCGCCATCAAGAAGGGTGTAAAGAGCGCTGCCGAGGCTGCTGAGGCCATCGGTATCGGTCTGCAGAGCTTCTGCATACCTGGTTCTGTTGCTGACGACCGTAAGGTAGGTATCGGCCACGGTAATCTCGCTGCCCGTCTGCTCCGCGAAGAGACACAGTGCTTCGCCTTCCTCGCAGGTCACGAGTCGTTTGCTGCTGCTGAGGGTGCCATCAAGATTGCCGAGATGGCAAACAAGGTGCGCAAGAACCCACTCCGCTGCATCCTCAACGGTCTGGGCAAGGACGCTGCCATGATCATCAGCCGTATCAATGGTTTCACATACGTGCAGACCAAGTTCGACTACTATACAGGCAAGGTAGAGGTCGTTAAGCGCACTCCTTATTCTGACGGTCCACGCGCAAAGGTGAACTGCTATGGTGCTGACGACGTTCGCGAAGGTGTTGCCATCAACTGGCTTGAGGACGTTGACGTGTCAATCACAGGTAACTCAACAAACCCAACCCGCTTCCAGCATCCAGTAGCCGGAACATACAAGAAGGAGCGCGTGCTCGCCGGCAAGCCTTACTTCTCAGTGGCTTCTGGTGGTGGTACAGGCCGTACACTGCACCCAGACAACATGGCTGCAGGTCCAGCTTCTTACGGTATGACCGACACTCTCGGTCGTATGCACTCTGACGCCCAGTTCGCTGGTTCTTCTTCAGTGCCTGCACACGTTGAGATGATGGGCTTCCTCGGCATGGGTAACAACCCAATGGTAGGTGCTACCGTTGCCGTTGCCGTAACCGTTGACATGGCTATCAACAAGAAATAATCAAACTCACTTACTTCAGGTCCCATCTTCATTGCCCTGTCATTGTGCATTGCATGGAGATGGGATCTCTTTTATTTTTATGTGGAAGTGGACAAGCATTTGACTGATAGAATGGTAATGAAAGGCCTCAGTAGCTTATTGCTACTCTTTGTCTCTATTACGGCCCAATCGCAGGGGACGATATTCAGCAATAGGGTGAATACGCTGCAAATCATGGCAGACAACGATTTTCTTTCCCCACCTGTAATCTCTCTTCATGGAGGAAAGGAGATAAAGGTTAGCTTTGACGAGATGTCGCACGATTATCATCGTCTTGTTTACCACATAGAACACTGCAATCCAGACTGGACCCCCACAACGGAACTATTGGAAAGCGACTATCTGGAGGGGTTCAACGACATTGTCATCGACGACTACAGCCAGTCAATCAATACAACCGTTCTTTATACCCACTACACGTTCTCCATTCCCAATGAGACATGTCGGTTAACACTCAGTGGCAACTATCGTGTCACCGTCTTTGACAATGACAGTGGCGAAAGACTCTTTGAGACAAGATTCATGATTGTTGACCAGAAGACCGACGTGGCAATGAGTGTGACTACAAACACCGACATTAGCGTGAACAAAGGATATCAGCAACTGTCTATGGCATTGAACTATCGAAAGATCAAAGTCACTTATCCAGAGAAGGAAATACAAACCATAGTGATGCAAAACGAAAGGGATGACAATAAGCGGGTGAATCCGAATCCAAACATCAAGAACGCAGAAGGAATGGAATGGTCGCATAACCGTGAACTTATTTTCGACGGCGGCAACGAATACCGTAAATTCGAGATTCTCTCACTCTCCCACCCCACGATGGGCATCGACGAGATTGGGTGGGACGGAACCCATTACAACGCTTTCCCTTTCACTGCTGAACCAAGACCCAACTATATTTACGATGTGGATGCCAACGGCTCTTTCTATATCAGAAACAGTGACAATGTGGAGAACGACATCACTTGCGACTATGTTTACGTCAACTATAAATTGAAGACGGAGGACAGACCTCTCGGAGAAATTCTTATTGACGGCAAATGGACGAGCCATGCCGATAAAAACATGTATGTAGCCAAATACGACCAAAATGAGGACTCATACAAGCTCCGACTGCTTCAAAAACAAGGCTACTACTCATACCAATACCTGCTGCAGGACAAGTATGGAAAGACAGGACAACTGAAGAGTGAAGGCAATTTCCACGAGACAGAAAACCGCTATCAGGCCTACGTCTATTTCAAGGAGCAGGGACAACGTTACTGGGAACTGGTAGGCTATCGCCAGCTACTGTTCAAATAGAAGTCATCTCCTCTCCCTATATTCCTTTGGTGTCAGTCTGAATCGCTTCAGGAAGCAACCACTAAAGTAGTTGGCTGATGCAAACCTACATTTCTCAGCTATTACCTCAATGCTCTCATCGGTATCCCTAAGCATCTGTGCTGAAACATTTAGCCACATTGCCCTGTTGAAGAGGCGTGGACTCTTGTTGGCATTGGCTGATACCAAGTCGTAGAACTCCAATATGTTAATACCATTGCGTGCGCTTACTTCCTTATATACGTTGTGGTTCACAGCCTCCTTCTCAAGATAGGGTCGCAGGTCGAGAAGCACATCAATGAACTTATCGTTCAGGTCGCCTACGGATTCCTCGCTGTTGCCATAGATTTCCTCACAGGTTGGCGACTGAATCTCATCCTTGCACGCATCACAACGCTTAAGGAAATTGTAGAGAAGCCTCGTCAACTCAAATTCACCTAAATTGCATTTTATGCGAAGTTTGTTATTGCGGTTATACAATAAGATATTAATTACGACAAGCACGCCCAAAACGACGAACAGGACTATGTAAAGACCTGTAGTCTGCCACCAAGGCTGCTTCACAGAGATACGAATTTTCAGAGGTGGAGTGACCCACTTGTCGGGGAACATGGAAGCCTGAACCTCAACGGTATAATTGCCGGGTTCAAGTCCCATCAGCGGCAGATGAAGCAGTCCTTTAGCATCTACCAGACCATTGGAATTGAAATACGACATCACTTGCCATTCATCGCTGCGTCCCAACACCCTCACCTTATAATATGTCTGTAGTGGACGGAAGAAATTCAGGGCAGAGAAAGTCAATGTCACGGTATTCTCCAGATAACCAAGCTCAAGAAGGTGTGTACGCGAAACGGCATCTTTTATTATAACCTTACCGTTAATCTCAGTACCTGCATCTACCACGGTTCCGTTCACCATTAGTCGCACAAACTTCGGGTGCAGCAATATGAAGTTGTCGTCGGAGGTGATGAAGGTCTTTGGACGGAACTCTAAGACATGGTCGATGGCTTGCATCACAATATTACCGTTAGGCAGCAGCACAGCCCTTCCATTTGCAAACATCTCTATCGGAACATTATCGTTAGAGTCGAAACTGATTGCATACTTTATCTCTCCATCTTTTATAATGATGACCGAGATGCCACAGCTCGTACCCAACCAGATATTATGGTCTAAATCTTCAACAATGCAATGCGCCACATGGTTGAGCAATCCTATGCTGTTGTCAATATAAGTTTCCTCGGTGTCTCCAGGACGGATGTAAGCAATGCCATCCCTACCTCCTTTCCATCTCCACCCACGGCTATCGGTGAACCTACAATATACACCGCTCTCGTAAACATAGCCAGAGGTATCTATCGCTTTATCCATCAATGCCGAGAATTCCAGTGCCTTGGGATTTTCCCAAGTATAGACGGAGAACGGCGAAATGCGTGGTTTGGAATAAAGAAGTCCCCTGTTCTCAGTACCAAGCCACATGCCACCCTGTCGGTCAAATTCCATAGAATTAATATCGGTAAGCAGAATCCGGCCATTCTCCAAAAGCACCTCGTCAAAATGTTCCAAGTTATGTGTCTTCATGTCATAGGTCCAATAGCCATAGGCACATGCCACATATAGCACTCCATCCTTGATAACCAGATTGTTGAGGCTATAATTCTGCCTCATGATCTCCGTCCAGAGTTTCTTAGAAAAGTCATACCACATAAGTATCGACTTGTTTGCGCCATTTCGTATTTGGAAAAGTCCTTCTTGGGTGCGAAGCAATACCGTAGAGGCAGAATAGATTTCCTGACATTCCTTGTCATAGGCAAATGAGGTATAGAGAAACTTACAACTCTTGAAGTTATAGCAGTCCATCGAACCATCATGATAGAACAGCATCAACACATCGCCGTCAAGGTCTATATCCTGCAACTCCTTGCCTTGCCTGAGTTTTATTCTATACTTCTTTTTCTCTGCCGTAAGAATTCCGTTCGCCACAAGCCAAAGCCTTCCGCTGGAATCGACAAACAAATCATCCACATCTCCATCAACGCCTTCTTTCATGAATAATGGCTTTAAATCTGACATGTAACGCTCCGTCATCAAATCCACGCACTTCACCTTTCGCTTATCCTTAAGCCAGAGATGATGATCGCCGTCAAAATACAAATGATAATTTCCTCTGTACCCCTTCAAAGGATAAACCGACTCACCACTATCCGATATTTGCTGGAAATATCCACCATCATAAATGTTGATACGTCCTATACTGGACACTATTATTCGTCCAGAGAACGTACAGTCTATCGTCTGGGCACTGTTGTCTGCCAAACCATTCGCAGCACTTATAATGCGGAAACTGCGGTTATCGGTCTTAGCTCCTGTAACGACAGGCAACAATGCAACTATTGCACTTATTATGATTCTTATAGTTCTATTAGTCATCAACAGTCTTTTCTTAAGGTTATTGGTATTTCTATGCTGCAAAGTTACACAATAAAATGAAATCAACAAAGTTTTAACAGAAAAAAATGAGATACATTAGAAAAAAAGTCTCACTAAAGCAAGCACAGAATCATTCGACGAGAAAATCAAGGCGTTCAAGAGACTTTTCTACTTTTTATAAGTTTCGCCAATTTCACAAATCCTCACTACCATAAATCCGATACCGCCAAAGACCTAAAAATGTGATATAAAAAGAGGGAAGAACCTCGAAAGATTCTCCCCTTTTAGGTCGAGGTGACAGGACTCGAACCTGCGACAGCCTGGTCCCAAACCAGGAACGCTACCAACTGCGCTACACCTCGGTTGCTCGACTCAGAAGACTCGCTCCTTTCGTTTTGCGGGTGCAAAGGTACTAACTTTTTCTGAGCCTTGCAAATTTTCAGTGTTTATTTAACAATATTTTGCTCTTTAAACACCTGTGTCAATATCTGTACGCCTCTCTCCACCTGTTCCTCTGTATGTGTTGCCATGAGTGCAAAGCGCACAAGTGTGTCTTGAGGAGCACAAGCTGGTGGAATTACAGGATTGATAAACACACCTGCATCGAAAGCCCTTGCCGTAACGATAAAGGTCTTCTCCACATCCCTAACGTAAAGCGGAATGATGGGGCTTTCAGTCTCTCCTATCTCGAAGCCCTCTTCCTTGAATCTCTTCAAGGCATACTTCGTCACCTTCCACAGAGCCTCTATTCGCTCTGGCTCAGAACGTACGATGTGCAATGCTTCAAGAGCTGCAGCTGTGGCAGCAGGGGTGTCTGATGCACTGAAGATGTATGTGCGGCATGTGTGGCGCAGATAGTTAATGGTGTCGGCATCACCAGCTATAAAACCGCCGATGCTTGCCAGCGACTTGGAGAATGTGCCCATGATAAGGTCAACCTCGTCGGTCAGTCCAAAGTGGTCGCATACGCCCCTACCCTCCTTGCCGAAAACTCCAAGGCCGTGAGCCTCGTCAACCATTATCGAACAGTTGTATTTCTTCTTCAGCTTCACTATCTCAGGCAAGTTTGCAAGATCGCCCTCCATTGAGAACACACCATCAACAACAATCAGCTTGATTGCCTCGTATGGCAACTTCTGAAGAATCTTCTCCAGGTCGTCCATGTCGTTATGCTTGTATTTCAACTGGTGGGCAAACGACAGTCTCCTGCCATCAACAATGCTCGCATGGTCACGGTCGTCGCAGATTACATAGTCGTTGCGACCCACAACCATAGCAATGACACCAGCATTGACCGAGAATCCTGTAGAGAAGCACAGGGCATCCTCCTTATGCTCAAACTCAGCCAATTCCTTTTCCAGTTTGACGTGCAGGTCAAGCGTTCCGTTCAGGAAACGGCTACCTGCACAGCCAGAGCCATATTGGTCGAGAGCTTTCTTTGCTGCGTCTATCACTCTTTGGTCGCCCGTAAGTCCTGTATAGGCATTAGAACCGAACATCAGCACCTTGTGTCCACCCATTTCAACCTCAGTTCCTTGCTTTCCTGTAATCTCGCGGAAATAGGGATACACTCCAGCCGCCATGAATTTCTGCGGCTCGCGATAACTCTTGTATCTTTCTTGTAATTGTCCCATTTTAAACGGTCTCTATTTTTCTTTTTCTTATTTGTAGGCGGCAAAGTTACTAATTTTTTGCCAATTAGTGTACTTTTTTTAAAAAAAATGCACCTTTTAGGCATTTTTAGGCCAAGAATAGCTATGAAATTGCGCAAAATTCACTATTTTTGCACTACAATGGAGAAAAAGAAAAGTATTGTATTCATTCTAAACCCACACTCTGGCACACAAAACAAGACACAGATGCCAGCACTGATTGACAGCACTCTCAACCACGAGAAGTTCTGTCACGAGGTGGTCTTTACCCAATATCCAGGACATGCCGCCGACATTGCTCGAAAATGCGTTGACGACAAGATAGACATCGTTGTGGCTGTGGGGGGAGACGGCACAATAAACGAAGTGGCACGCTCAATAGTACACTCCAGCACCGCTCTCGGCATCATACCATGTGGCTCAGGCAACGGACTCGCACGCCATCTCTGCATACCACTCGACCCGCACAAGGCCATTAACATCATAAATAACTGCAAAATGGAGCTGCTCGACTATGGGGTAATCAACGACCTGCCCTTCTTCTGCACCTGCGGTATGGGCTTCGATGCTTTCATTTCGCTAAAATTCGCCGAAGCAGGAAAGCGAGGGCCAATAACCTATATCGAGAACGTGCTACGCGAAGGACTGAAATACAAGCCCGAGACATACGAGGTGATTGACGAGACGGGAACCATGAAATACAAGGCATACCTCATAGCCTGTGCCAACGCATCGCAGTATGGCAACGATGCATACATAGCGCCAAAGGCAACGATGACCGATGGACTGATGGACGTTATCATCATGGAGCCGTTCACCGCCTTCGACGCACCACAGATAGGCATAGACCTCATGAACCGCACACTCGACCAGAACTCGAAGATAAAGACTTTCAAGGCAAAGCGAATACACATTCACCGAAGCACTCCTGGAGCCATACACTACGACGGCGACCCGATAATGGGCGGCACAGACATCGACGTGCACATAGAGGCAAAAGGAATACGCATCATCACCAATCCCAACGAGACAGAAGACCCCCGACAGCCCAACCAGATGCTCAACGCCTTCTCCATGTTCTTTAATAATATAAATAATGTACGCGAGGACCTTGAGAAGCAAGGTCGGAAAATACAAGCAATCAACAAGGTATTGCTGAAAAAACTCACAGGAAACTGACAACAATGACAGACAACAAGCAAGAACTGTTCCCAGCCGTTGACGAGGAAGGAAACATCATCGGCACAGTGACGAGAGGCGAAGCCCACAACGGCTCGAAGATACTGCACCCCGTGGTTCACCTCCATCTCTTCAACAGTCGTGGAGAGCTTTACCTACAACAGCGTCCCGACTGGAAAGACATTCAGCCCAGCCGATGGGACACAGCTACAGGAGGACACATCGACCTCGGTGAAAACGTGGCGACGGCACTGCGCCGTGAAGTGCGCGAGGAACTTGGCGTAGAAGACTTCACGCCCGAAGCCCTTGGTCATTATGTATTTGAGAGTCAGTGCGAACGTGAACTCGTATTCGTCCACCGCACTACATACGATGGCACCGTAATTCCCAATCCCGAAGAACTTGCAGGAGGTCGATTCTGGTCAAAAAGTGAGATACAGGAAAATCTCGGTAAAGGCATCTTCACACCCAACTTCGAGCAGGAATACCAGAAGTTTTTCGCAAAATAATCCATACAACCCAAATAAATTAAAAAGTGCAAACCACACTGACCATAATAATACTTGCGGCATCAGCCATATACGCAATGTACCGTATTTATGCACTATTTCGCAACCATCACACCAACACCTGTCATGGCTGCAAAAAGTGCGATACACCCAATCAGCATTAAAACATATTTTAAATTAACGTGAGTTCGACGAAATTCTCTTCATATCTGCGCCGGTAGCTGGGGGTGTGAGCGTCCCGCCCGCACCTTGACGTATAAGTAGTTGGTCAAGCGGTGCAGGACAATCTTAAAAAACATGTGAGGTAACCCGAGTAACCGAGGTAACCACAGAGGCTAATTTGCTGCCTCGCGAGGAAAATAATGTTACATCCCGATGGAGCGCATTTTTGATTGGGAGGGCGGTTACCGCGGTTACCTCGGTTACTCCACATGTATTGTTTTCCGTGCAGTCATCTATATATAATTAATATTAATTATTATTATAATAATATATCATTATACTTTTCTATATATTTTTAATGCGAGTAACCGAGGTAACCGCGGTAACCGTGTGAGCGTAAAACCCTTACCAACTCTTAAAAAACAGCTGAAAATCAACAATTTAATATGAGTTCGACGAATAATTATTTATGAACCGCAGAGACACAGAATCTATGAGTTTTATGCTTCCATGCGTAGAGTTGATGCCAAGGCATGGAGAAAAAGAGTGCTGCGCATGTCGTTTCATCAAGGCAGAAGGCTCTGTGAACTCATCGATTGCGATTCTATCTAAAAAAACATGGCAGGGCTGCTCTTATTCTCTTTTGCTCTGTGGTTAAAAATAAATCGCTGAACAGTTCCGACGAAATTCTCTTTATATCTGGCTTATACAAGTCGGTGAATTTCGTCGAACTCACGTTATATTAGTCCACTATATACTCTTCATTCAAATCTTATCACTATAAAAGTTTCCCTTTCCGCTGTTCGGCATACACGACATACTGATAGACGTAGTAAAAAAAATACAGTTGTCTAAATAAGAAAGGGCTTGCTTGTCCCAATATCCTAAACAAGGAAAGAATGACAGGCAAGTCCTAATTTATTTGCCCATGAGCAAGTTCGTCCTACCATGTAAATTGAAAATAAAGACTAATTTATTTTGCCATATCACACAATTATATTACCTTTGCACTCGTATGAAAAAGATATATGTAAAAGATTCAGAGTTGCGCCGTGCTGCAAGTGAGGGAATGGACGAATTTGTCAACGTGTTCTTCAACGCCATTTCAGAGGCAGTTGGTGGTGAGCTGACAGCCGAAAACATGGTTGAACTCAATGCCGACCAACTGACGTTATGGGCCTATCATGCTCTACAGGAAGAGGTGATGGACGGAGGCTTCGTACAGCTAATACACAATGGCTACGGCGACTTCATTTTCCTCAATCCATTTGCAAAAGCCATAAAGGACTGGGGACTGCGCGATCTGTCGAAGATGATATACGAAGTGAAGAAACTCTATAGTATGCACAAGGACGAAATAATGTGTGATTGCAGCGACGATGAGTTTATGGGGTTGTTTGAAAAGATGCCAGAGTTTGACGACTTCGACGACGAGTTCGTAGAGAATGAGGAAAAATGGACAGCACAGGTAGCAGAATACATCGACAATAACATCGAACGATTTGCAATAGTAATATGAGTCAACTTGCACAAGTAATTGTAATTAGAAATGAACAAAGACGAACTTAACATAAGGAAGAAAAGTCCTGTAAACATACGAAACAAGAAAGCATCCTTTGAATACTTCTTCATTGAGACATTCACAGCGGGAATTGTGCTGACGGGAACGGAGATAAAATCCATCAGACTCGGCAAAGCTTCGCTGGTGGACACTTTCTGCTTCATCAACAATGGCGAGATTTGGGTCAAGGGTATGAATGTAAGTCCCTATTTTTATGGCTCATACAACAACCACGAGATGAAGCGAGACAGGAAACTGCTACTGAACAAGAAGGAAATACAAAAGCTGGAAAGCGCTACAAAACAGACTGGTTACACCATAATACCCCTTCTCGTTTTCATCGACCAAAACGGAAGGGCAAAAATGGACATCGCCCTCTGCAAAGGAAAAAAGGAGTTTGACAAGCGACAGACGCTGAAAGAAAAGGAAGACCGCAGAGAAATGGATAGGGCGATGAAACATTATTAAGTTAAGTATCGCTAATTACAAAACCGCGAACTGTAAGTGCGGACGATTACGTCCACATCGCAATCGAAATAATTACGCTACTTGCGAAAGTCGAATTAATAAAAAGATTTTCAGAATGGACATTAGGGATATTGTCAAGGAAAGAATACTTATACTTGACGGTGCGATGGGCACAATGATTCAACAATACGGGCTCACCGAGAATGACTTTAGAGGCTCAAGATTTGCCAATTCGACAATGCAGATGAAGGGCAACAACGACATGCTCAACATCACCTGCCAGCACGTCATTGAAGATATACACAGAAAATATCTTGAAGCTGGTGCCGACATAATTTCTACAAATACATTCAGCAGTCAAAGAATATCACAGGCCGACTACAAGCTGGAGGAATTCAGTAAGGAGATGGCTTACGAAGGCGCACGCATAGCCAAACGCATGGCAGAGAAATATTCCACAGACCAAAAGCCTCGTTTCGTAGCAGGCTCTGTCGGACCTACAAACAAGACTTGTTCCATGAGTCCTGATGTGAGCAATCCCGCAAAGCGCGACCTTACTTACGACCAGCTATTTGTGGCGTATTCTGAGCAAATGGAGGGATTGATGGATGGTGGAGCCGACATCATTCTGATTGAGACCATATTCGACACTCTGAATGCGAAAGTGGCCATAGACGCAGCTTTGTCGATGATGAGAAAAAAGGGAAGAGAACTTCCAATAATGCTGTCAGTAACAATAAGCGACCTTGCAGGCAGAACTCTTAGCGGACAGACTCTCGATGCCTTTATGGCAAGCGTGGCTTCCTACCCCATTTTCTCTATCGGACTGAATTGCTCGTTCGGTGCAAGACAGATGAAACCCTTCGTTGCCGAACTGGCACGAAAGTCACCGTGGTATGTCAGCGCACATCCAAACGCCGGCCTGCCAAACTCAATGGGACTCTATGACGAAACCGCAGAGAGCATGGCTCCTCAGATAGGAGAGTTGATTGACGAGGGACTGGTAAACATCGTTGGCGGTTGCTGCGGAACAACTGACGAGTTCATTGCACGCTATGTTCCACTGGCAGAAGGCAAGAAGCCTCGTCAGCCAAGGCCAAGACCATCAACTATGAGACTCAGCGGTCTGGACCTACTCGACGTAACGCCTGACTTAGGCTTCGTCAACGTTGGCGAGAGATGCAATGTAGCCGGATCGAGAAAGTTCCTCAGACTGATAAAGGAAAAGAACTACGAAGAGGCAATAGGCATAGCAAGGAAGCAAGTATCGGACGGGGCACAGGTGATTGACGTGAACATGGACGACGGACTTCTCGACGCAAAAGAGGAGATGAAAACTTTCCTCAACCTCATAGCCGCAGAGCCAGATGTGACACGAGTGCCAATAATGATTGACTCGTCGAAATGGGATGTCATCACCGAGGGACTGAAATGCGTACAGGGAAAATGCATCGTCAACTCCATTTCACTGAAAGAGGGTGAAGAGGTGTTCAAAAGCCACGCAAGAGACGTGATGCGCTATGGTGCAGCTGTTGTGGTAATGTGTTTCGACGAACAGGGACAAGCCACGACTTACGAACGGCGCATAGAAATAGCAGAGCGTGCATATCACATTCTTACCCAAGAAGTTGGCATGAATCCGTTAGACATAATCTTCGACCCTAACGTCTTGGCTATTGCCACAGGAATGGAAGAGCATAATGCCTATGCAGCCGACTTCATTAGGGCAACGGAATGGATAAGGAAAAACCTACCTGGAGCACATGTCAGTGGTGGAGTGAGCAACCTCTCGTTCTCTTTCAGAGGCAATAACTACATACGTGAGGCAATGCACGCTGTATTCCTCTATCACGCCATAGGAAAAGGCATGGACTTTGGCATTGTCAATCCTGCCACAAAAGTGCTATATAGCGACATTCCCGAAGACCAACTCGAACGAATTGAAGATGTCGTACTCAACCGTCATCCCGACGCAGCAGAACGACTCATCGAGCTGGCAGAGAGGATTAAGGCTGAAGCAGAGGACGCAAAGTCTGAGGGTACAACAGAAAGAAATTGCAGTACGACAGAGAAGTGGCGATGCGAGCCTTTGGAGAAACGTCTTGAACACGCATTGATAAAGGGCATTGGCGACTATCTTGAGGAAGATCTTGCAGAAGCACTAAAGGTATATCCAAAGGCCGTGAACATCATCGAAGGACCTTTGATGGAAGGCATGAACACCGTTGGACAGCTGTTCGGCAGCGGAAAGATGTTTCTGCCCCAAGTGGTGAAGACGGCAAGGACAATGAAGCAAGCTGTGGGCATCATACAGCCACACATCGAGGCACAGAAGACAGAAGGCAACACAAAAGCAGGGAAAGTGCTAATAGCTACTGTCAAGGGTGATGTGCATGACATTGGCAAGAACATCGTTGGCGTGGTTATGGCTTGCAACAACTACGAAGTGATAGACATGGGCGTAATGGTGCCAGCAGAGCAGATAGTGAGAAAAGCCATCGAGGTTAAAGCAGACATCATTGGACTCAGCGGACTCATAACGCCAAGTCTTGAAGAAATGGTCAATGTGGCGACAGAGATGGAGAAAGCTGGACTGAGAATTCCAATAATGATTGGCGGCGCAACGACGAGTGAGTTGCACGTGGCGCTGAAGATTGCACCCGTGTACAGCGGTCCGGTAGTATGGATGAAAGATGCCTCGCAGAATCCCATCATAGCTTCTCAGTTGCTAAACGTATCGGAAGAGGAGAAGCTGGAGAACGAACTGAAAGAGAAATACGAACAGATGCGTGAGGACTACAATTCCACACAGAAGCCTTTGGCAAGCATTGAAGAGGCGAGAAAGAACAAATTGAAACTATTTTGATGAAATGATTAAGACAATTCTATTCGACATGGGCGGTGTGGTAATTACACTCGACCAAAAGCAGGCAATAAGACGTTTTAAGGCTCTTGGACTGGAAGATGCCGAGGCACGTCTCGATGCCTATACGCAGCAGGGCATTTTCGGCGACCTCGAAGCCGGACAAATCAGCGACGAGGACTTCAGGCGCGAACTGAGCCTATTGGTGGGACGCGAGCTGACATGGGATGAATGTTGCCATGCCTGGAAGGGATATTGTGGCGACGTGCCAAAACGTAACCTGAGAAAAATGCAAGAGCTGCGACAACGTGGATTCAGAGTGGTGTTGCTGTCGAACACTAACCCATACATGATGTCGTGGGTGATGAGCGACAAGTTCGACGGAGAGGGACATTCCCTTGAGCACTATCTCGATGAGGCATACATGAGCTACAAGTGCGGAGCCATGAAACCAAACCCTTTATTCTTCAATGCTGTGCTGAAAGGCGAAAATCTCAATCCGCAAGAGACACTTTTTCTCGACGACGGACCAAGAAACATAGAGGCAGCAAAAGCTCTCGGCATACATACATTCCTTGTTGACAATGGGGAGGATTGGACAGAAGAAATAGAAAAATACCTGAAATAACAATGAGAAAGACAACAATACTATTACTATTGCTGATAGCACTGACAACAGTAGCACAGCCAAAGCGCGAGTTCCGCGGAGCATGGATTCAGTGTGTTAACGGACAATTCCTCGGAATGTCAACACAAACAATGCAGCAGACACTGGCATACCAGCTTGACGAACTGCAGAAAAACGGCGCCAACGCCATCATTTTCCAAGTTAGACCAGAGTGCGATGCACTATACGAAAGCAGCATTGAACCTTGGAGTCGTTTTCTGACCGGACAACAGGGGAAAGCACCAGAACCATATTGGGATCCTCTGCGGTGGATGATAGACCAATGCCACAGACGCGGGATGGAGCTACACGCGTGGATAAACCCCTATCGCGCCAAAACAAAGACGACAAACGAGCTTGCATCGAACCACATAGCCATTAAGCATCCAGAGCGTATCTTTGCATACGATGGTCAATTCATAATGAATCCTGCATTCGAGGAGAATCGAGCTTATATCTGTAATGTCGTTGGCGACATCTTGCGCCGCTACGATGTTGACGGACTGCATATTGACGACTATTTCTACCCCTATCCCGTTGCAGGACAAACCATTCCCGACAGCCAGCAGTTCAAGGAAATGTCGAATGGCATCAACAACATCAACGACTGGCGTAGATACAACGTGAACCTATTTATACAACAGCTTCACGACACCATAACCAAGGTGAAACCATGGGTAAAGTTCGGCGTATCGCCATTCGGCATCTACAGAAACAAGAAAAACTCACCAATAGGCAGCGAGACAAACGGCTTACAGAACTACGACGACCTATATGCCGACGTTCTGCTGTGGATCAACAATGGTTGGATAGACTACTGCGTACCTCAGATATACTGGCAAATAGGACATTCGGCAGCCGACTATGCGACTTTGATAGAATGGTGGAGCAAACATGCCGGTGGCAGACCTCTTTTCATTGGAGAGGATGTGGAGCGCACAGTGAAATATCCAGACCCTTCGAATATTAACATACACCAACAGGCAGCCAAGATGAGGCTACACCGACAGCACCACAACGTGCAAGGGACAGTGCTCTGGTATGCCAAGGCTGCCGTGGACAACATTGGCAATTATGGCACCATGCTCCGCAACAACTACTGGCGCACCCCTGCCCTACAGCCTCTCATGCCTTTCATCGACTCCAAATCACCAAAGAAGCCGAGGAAGGTTAAGGCCGTATGGACATCTGACGGCTATATGCTATTCTGGACAGCTCCCCATGGCAAAGGCTGGGAAGATGAAGCAACGAAATATGTCGTCTATCAATTTGGCAAAAAAGAGAAAATAGATATCAACAACGCCTCCAACATAGTAGCCATCACAAGTAATACGTTCTACAAACTACCATACGAAAATGGTAAAGAGAAATACACATACGTAGTGACGGCACTCGACAGAATGCAGAACGAGAGCAAGGCAGTGAAAAAGAATGTGAAATTATAAGTTTAGGAAGTTAAAGACATTACATATATCATATATATGGCTGACAATAACACGACAAAAACACGTAGGACAAGTAAGGCTGCACCTGTAGATAACACCTACGGACACCTCCAGCCACAAGCACTCGACGTAGAGCGTGCCGTACTGGGAGCCTTGATGATTGACCGCGATGCATACGCTGTGGTCTGCGAGATACTCTATCCCGAAAGTTTCTACGAACAACGCAACCAACTCATCTACGAGGCCATAAGAAGCCTTAGCATGGCAGAGAAACCCGTGGACATGCTCACCGTGACCGACGAACTGGAACGCACGGGAAACATAGATAAGGTTGGTGGACCACTATACATTACGGAACTGACCACAAAGGTGGCTTCGTCGGCAAACATCGAATACCACGCCAGAATAGTGGCACAGAAGTTCCTTGCCCGTCAACTAATCTCCTTCGCCAGTGTAATCGAGACAAAAGCCTTCGACGGGACGGTGGACGTTGACGACCTGATGCAGGAAGCAGAGGGTTCTCTCTTCGAGCTTTCACAGCGCAACATGAAGAAGGACTACACACAGATAGACCCTGTGATAACAAATGCCATCGACGTGATACAGAAGGCCGCAGCCAACAAGGACGGACTAACGGGCGTGCCAACAGGTTACCATAAACTCGACGACATTACAAGCGGCTGGCAGCCGTCCGACCTCGTCATCATTGCAGGACGACCTGCGATGGGAAAGACGTCGTTTGCACTCTCGATGGCAAAGAACATTGTGGCTGACTACCGTGTGCCGACAGCATTCTTCTCTCTCGAAATGAGCAACGTGCAGCTTGTCAACCGACTCATCTCAAACTGTTGTGAAATTCAAGGAAGCAAGATTCTCAACGGACAGTTGAAACCCGATGAATGGGATCGTCTTGACAAGAGAATCAACAACCTCATTGGCGCCCCACTTTATGTCGATGACACACCTGGACTTTCGGTATTTGAACTCCGAACCAAGGCTCGCCGACTGGTACGCGAACACGGCGTGAAACTAATCATGATAGACTACCTCCAATTGATGAACGCCAACGGCATGCGTTTCAGCAGTCGTCAGGAAGAAGTTTCTACAATTTCTCGTTCGCTGAAAGGACTCGCCAAGGAACTTGACATTCCTATACTTGCATTGAGTCAGCTAAACCGTGGTGTGGAGTCGCGAGAAGGACTTGAAGGTAAGCGACCACAGCTTAGCGACCTCCGCGAATCGGGAGCCATTGAGCAGGATGCCGACATGGTGCTTTTCGTACATCGTCCGGAATACTACCACATCTATCAGGACGAGCGTGGACGTGACCTTCACGGCATGGCACAGATTATCATCGCCAAGCACCGTAAGGGAGCCACTGGAGATGTCCTGCTGACATTCCGTGGCGAATACACACGATTTGAAAATCCAGAAGACTCCAGCCTACGCCCCATACCAGCCAACGAGGGAGAGATTGTAGGATCAAAAATAAATGGAGAAGAAGTTGCCCCTATGGACAACTTCCCTCCACCATTTGATGACGGTCCAATGCCGTTCTGATTCCGACTTAATTATACCAGTAGATATACCGTAATACCCGCTACAACAATGTAAAGCACTGCCCATGGCAACGACTGCTTGAGTATTTCACCCTCCTTGCCTTGCAAATTGCAGGCAGAAGTTGCGATGGCTATGCTTTGCGGCGAGATAATCTTTCCACCTGTCGCACCCACCGTATTGGAAGCAGCGAGCCAGTCAGGACTGACATTGATGTGGCTGGCAACCGTAGATTGCATCTTTCCGAAAAGGATGTTTGCCGATGTATCACTGCCAGTAATGAAAGTTCCTATTCCACCAACCAAGGGGGCAAACAAAGGATAGACGGCACCCGTAGCAGCGGCAAGGCCACCAGCAATGACCGTAATCATTCCTGCATAGTCCATGACAGTGGAAAAGCCAACAAGGCAGACAACGGTGATAATAGTGGCTTTAAGCGACATTGCCGTTTTCCACAATGTCTTCATTATTCCGCCTATCGACGCGCCTTGGATAAGGCCTCCTATCAGTGTCCCGAGGAAAAGAAGCAAACCTGCATGAGTGAGCCAGCTTATCTTATACGGCTTGATGGCCTCGACAGGGAAGTTGATGGTTGTAACGAGAGTGGAACTAAGTGCCTCACGTATTGTCGGGAACAAAGGACTCGTGACGATGACAAGCAACAGTATCAATAGATATACGCTCCAAGCATTAAGCAATTCGCCGACGGTAATCTTCTTTGCACTTTCAGGTTTCTCACTCTTCACAAACCTGGCGGCCACAACAATCACTATGATTGACAACAAACTACCAATAATGGCAGGAGACTCAGCACCCATAAAACGTGCTGCGGCATACTGACCAGCAAGAGAGACGACACCAGTGACAAGCGAGAGCACTATGTTCTTCAGCAAAGCCTGACGGCGGTTGTCTGCCATATATACTATTATGAAAGGTATGATGAACATCAACGGCGCAAGCTGCAAAACGACATTCGAGCTAAGAAGATTAACGTCAAGCCCCGTCTCGTTGGCAAGCACAATAACGGGTGTGCCTATGGCACCGAAGGTTGTTGCCACGCTATTGGCAATGAGGCAGACAACAGCCGAAAAGACAGGCTTATAGCCAAGACTGATAAGGATAGCCGCAGGAATGGCAACTGCCGTACCGAATCCTGCCATCGCCTCAAGAATACCGCCAAATCCCCATGTCAGCAGTAGCACCTGAATGCTGCGATCGGTGGAAATCATCGAGAACTGACTCTTTATCACCTCCATCTTTCCCGTCAGCAGCAGAGTGTTGTAGCTGAATATGGCCATGAGAATGATGATGAGAATGGGAGAAATGGCTTTCGTGGCACCATAAAGGAACGAGAATGCCATGTCGTGAACCGACATGCCAAAGCCAAGCACGGCAATGACTGCCGTAACAAGAAGAGTTATTAGGCTACTTCTGTCACCCGGTTGTTTCATGACCGCCATCAGCACTATAAGCAGGGCAATCGGGATAAGTGATAATAATATGTCCATAGTATAAGTCCTTATTATGTATTTTTCTTGTTATTGTTTGATGCAAATGTAGCGATTCTTTTCGACAATAACCCTTTTTTTACACTTTTTTTTCGTTGTCGGGCTATTTTTTCTCGGTAACAGTAGGAAAAGGGAAAGTTTTTTGCTAACTTTGCCGACCAAAAACAGACAACGACATGAAAGAAAAGATACTATTCGTATGTCTCGGCAACATCTGTCGCTCTCCGGCTGCCGACGGCATCATGAAAGCACAAGTGGCAGAAAGAGGTCTTGAACACCTCTTCGAGATTGACTCATGTGGCATCGGAGCATGGCATATAGGACAACTTCCCGACTCACGCATGCGCCGACACGGTAGCAACCACGGCTACCGCTTCGACCATCGTGCCAGACAGATTTCAAGGGACGATTTTACACGTTTCGATCGCATCATTGTCATGGACAATGAAAACTACAGGACAGTAAGCTCTCTGGCTCCTGACCGGACTTATTTAAGTAAAGTGGAAATGATAGCCAACTATCTGAGACACCATAAAGGTCAGACCACCGTTCCCGATCCCTACTATGGCAACGACCGCGATTTCGAGTTTGTTATTGAACTGCTTGAAGATGCCTGTGAGGGAATAATAGATGAGATATTGACAAGACATAACAAACAATAAAAAATTTTACGACAATGAACATCGGAGACAAACTGCCCGATTTGCTCGGGCTTAACGAAAAAGGTGAGGCCATAACACGCGAGAGCCTTGCAGGTAAGAAAGTGGTGCTTTATGTCTATCCAAAGGACAACACCTCTGGTTGCACGGCTGAGGCATGCTCACTGAAAGACCACTACAACGAACTGCAGGAAGCCGGCTATGCCGTCATCGGCGTAAGCAAAGACTCTGCAGCAAGCCACCAGAAGTTCATCGACAAGTATGAACTGCCATTCCCACTCATTGCCGACGTTGACACTACCCTACTCCAGCAGCTTGGCGCATGGGGCGAGAAGTCGATGTGCGGAAAGAAGTATATGGGTGCTCTGCGTACCACATATCTCGTAAACGAAGAAGGCGTTATTGAAAAAATATTCACTCCAAAGGAGATAAAGACAAAAATACACGCAGAGCAGATTCTCGACTACATCAAATGAAAAAGGGGAGTGAAAAGACAACTTTTCACTCCTTTTTCTTTGCCAAATCCAAAATTATAATTACCTTTGCAAACGAAACCATACCGCGCCCATAGTTTAATGGATAGAATGAAGGATTCCGGTTCCTTTGGTTGGGGTTCGATTCCCCATGGGCGTACAAAAAAACTTGTCTTTTACTGATTTCTAAAATACTTATTATTAACTTAAACAATTGACTTTGGTGTAAAAGATATACTGTTATTGTTGACACGGTAGGCTGGAGAAAATTCCCAAGTGCTAATAATTCATCGTAATAACGTAAAGTTGGGCTGCATCTCAACAATAAAACAAAAGTTTTTCAACTTTTATTTTGTATTGTCTTCGATTTGCACTAACTTTGCACCAAAAATAATACATAGACTTATGTTTGGAAAGAAAAGAAGATGGCATCTGCTTAGGGGACAAGAGCCTACGGAGATGGACAAAAAGATAATGTACTGGGAAAACAAGGGCAAACTTGTTCCCACACGTGAGTTGATAAAGACACCTGAACAGATTGAGGGCATACGAAAAAGCGGCGTGGTGAACACTGGTGTTCTCGATGAGGTGGCACGACAAATCCACGCCGGCATGACAACTCTCGAAATTGACGAGATATGCCGGAAATACTGCGAGGAACATGGCGCTACGCCTGCATGTCTGGGCTACGAGGGATTTCCAATGAGCGTATGCACAAGCATTAACGAGGTTGTATGCCACGGCATTCCCAAAAAAGAGGACGTACTGATGGAAGGCGACATAGTAAACGTTGATTTCACGACAATTCTCGACGGTTATTATGCCGATGCCTCACGTATGTTTATAATAGGTAAGACAACACCCGAAAAGGAACAGCTCGTAAGGGTGGCGAAGGAATGTCTGGAGATTGGTGCTGAAGCAGCAAAACCATACGGGTTCGTTGGTGACATAGGTCACGCCATACAAAAGCATGTAGAGAAATACCACTACGGCATCGTGCGCGACCTGTGCGGACACGGTGTAGGTCTGCAGTTCCATGAGGAACCTGAGGTAATGCACTTCGGACACCGCGGACAAGGCATGTTGCTTGTTCCCGGTATGGTGTTCACCATCGAACCTATGATAAACCAAGGCACGTGGAAGGTGTTTATCGATGCCGACGACAAATACGGTTGGGAAGTAATTACGGGCGACGAGCTGCCAAGTGCACAATGGGAGCACACATTCCTGATGACAGAACATGGACTGGAAATTCTTACCTATTAATATATTAGAGGATTTCCATAAAATGAAAAGTGAAGAATGAAAAAGTATGTATATATATTGGCAATTGAAAGTAGCTGCGACGACACTTCTGCGGCAGTATTGCGCGACGGTGTATTGCTGAGCAACGTGACAGCAAGTCAGGCGGTGCATGAAGCCTACGGCGGTGTGGTACCCGAACTGGCTTCGAGAGCGCATCAACAGAATGTTGTACCTGTTGTTGACCAAGCCATTAAACGTGCCGGCATAACAAAAGAGCAATTGTCGGCAGTGGCATTCACACGCGGTCCTGGATTGATGGGCTCGCTGTTGGTGGGTGTAAGCTTTGCCAAAGGTTTTGCTCGTGCTCTCGGCATACCTCTTATTGACGTGAACCACCTGCAAGGACATGTGATGGCACATTTCATTAAAGAGAACGACGAAGACAACTCTGCACCTCCCCTACCCTTCCTCTGCCTGCTGGTGAGCGGTGGTAACTCACAGATAGTAAAGGTAGAAGCATACAACAAAATGGAGGTGATAGGACAGACCATAGACGATGCAGCGGGCGAGGCAATAGACAAATGTTCGAAGGTGATGGGGCTTGGTTATCCTGGCGGACCTATAATAGACCGTCTGGCTCGACAGGGCAATCCACAGGCATTCAAGTTTGCCGAGCCACAGATACCAGACCTTAACTATAGCTTCAGCGGACTGAAGACGTCATTTCTTTACAGTCTGCGGGAATGGGTGGCAGAAGACCCTGACTTCATAGAAAAACACAAAGAGGATATTGCTGCAAGTCTGGAATGGACCATTGTGGACATTCTGATGAAAAAGTTACGTAAGGCCGTGAAACAGACTGGAATAAAGCACGTTGCCGTTGCAGGAGGCGTGAGTGCCAACAACGGTCTGCGCAACGCCTTCCATGACCATGCAAAACGCTATGGCTGGACTATTTACATTCCAAAGTTCAGCTATACCACCGACAATGCTGCTATGATAGGAATTACGGGCTATTACAAGTATCTCGATGGTCAATTCTGCAGCATTGACGCTCCTGCCTTTGCAAAGACAACGTTTGAATAAAGAGTGAAGAATAAAACTATAACAATATGGATTTCGAAAGCAAAATAATAAGCAGAGAAGTTAGCCAACTACTCTGGGAACAGGAAAAGACAGTAAGTACAGCCGAAAGCTGTACGGGTGGAAGAATAGCCGAGGCACTCATAGCCATTCCGGGAGCCTCAAAGTATTTCAAGGGTGGCATAGTATGCTACACCGACGAAGTGAAGGAAAACCTGCTCGGCGTTGACCATCAGCTGTTGGAAGAGAGGACTGCCGTCTGCGAGGAAGTTGCAATAGCAATGGTGAAGGGAGCCTGCAAGACTCTAAACACCAACTATGCCATAGCAGCCACTGGAATAGCCGGACCTGGCGGCGGAACAAAGGATATACCCGTTGGCACTATCTGGCTTGCCTGCGGCACACCCGATAACGTGCGCACACTATTAGTAAACGAAGATTTCGGACGCGACATCAATCTTGCCATTGCCACCAACAAGGCCATGCAAATGTTTTGCGAATTCCTTAACGAAGAAGGACGTGAAAATGTGACAAGCGAGCCAGAATCAAGCATTTTCGGGCAAAAATAGGGCGCAGAAATCAAAATAAACCTTAAAAAGTAGATTTTTATTTCGGGATATTTGGTTATTCGAGAAAAAGTCGCTAAATTTGCACCCTGTTTGGAATAAGTTACTAAAAGAGAAACAAAAAACTTAGATAGAAATGTCGAAGATTTGTCAAATTACGGGAAAGAAGGCACAGATAGGTTGTAATGTGTCTCACTCAAAGCACCGCACAAAGCGCAGCTTTGACGTCAACCTTTTCAGCAAGAAATTCTACTATGTAGAGGAGGGTTGCTGGATTAGCTTGAAGATCAGTGCCGCTGGTCTGCGATTGATTAACAAAGTAGGTCTCGATGCCGCTCTCAAGCAGGCAGTAGCCAAAGGCTTCGTAGACTGGAAGGACATTAAAGTTATAGGAGAGTAATACGATGGCAAAGAAAGCAAAGGGCAATAGAGTACAGGTTATTCTGGAGTGCACTGAGATGAAGAACAGTGGCATGCCAGGTACAAGCCGCTACATTACGACCAAGAATCGTAAGAACACTCCTGAGAGAATGGAACTGATGAAGTACAACCCCATCTTGAAAAAGATGACGCTTCACAAGGAAATCAAATAATAACAATTTTAAGCACTAAGACACATGGCAAAGAAAGTCGTCGCTACCCTCCAAGAAGGCAAAAAGGATGGTCGCGCTTACTCAAAAGTCATCAAGATGGTCAAGAGCCCCAAGACTGGTGCTTACATCTTTGATGAGCGTATGGTTCCCAACGAGGCTGTCAAGGACTTCTTCAAGAACTAATATCCGCACAAAATAGGAAAAAAGGCTGCAATCAATGTACATTGGTTGTAGCCTTTTATAGTTTTATATGCCAATAGAAGAAAAAGTTATCTGGAAACATCACTTTTTGCTTAAAAAAGAACTGAAATTGAAAAAAAATTTGTAAGTTTGCACACAAATTATACATCGCAATGGGAATATTCGGATTTTTCAACAAGAACAAGAAGGAAACCCTCGATAAGGGTTTGGAAAAGACAAAGACAAGCGTCTTTGACAAACTGGCACGTGCCGTGGCAGGAAAATCAAAAGTGGACGATGAAGTGCTCGACAACCTCGAAGAAGTGCTCATCACAAGCGATGTGGGAGTCGACACTACTCTGAAAATCATTGAAAGAATAGAGGAAAGGGTGGAACGAGACAAATATGTCAGTACGTCGGAACTTAACAGCATACTGCGACAGGAAATTGCCGCCTTGCTGGCAGAAAACAATAGCGAGGATAACGACAACTGGGACCTGCCAACAGACCACAAACCATACGTGATTCTCGTTGTGGGAGTGAATGGTGTGGGAAAGACTACCACTATTGGCAAACTCGCCTATCAATTCAAAAGTGCAGGAAAGAAAGTCTTTCTCGGTGCCGCCGATACATTCAGGGCTGCCGCAGTCGATCAACTGTGCATCTGGGGAGAGAGAGTCGGAGTGACAGTCATCAAGCAGCAAATGGGAAGCGACCCTGCTTCTGTAGCCTTCGACACTATAAGCAGCGCAAAGGCAAACAATGCCGATGTGGTGCTCATCGACACTGCAGGCAGGCTGCACAACAAGGTGGGACTGATGAACGAGCTAAAAAAGATAAAGGACGTGATGAAAAAGGTTATGCCCGAGGCTCCCGACGAGGTGATGCTCGTTCTCGACGGAAGCACAGGACAGAATGCCTTTGAACAGGCAAAGCAATTTGCCGCCGTCACTCAGATAACATCACTCGCCATAACTAAACTCGACGGAACGGCAAAGGGTGGAGTCGTCATCGGCATAAGCGACCAGCTAAAGGTGCCTGTGAAATACATAGGACTCGGAGAGAAGATGGAGGATTTACAGTTATTCAATAAAGCACAATTCGTTGACTCCCTATTCAAGAAAGAGGAATGAAAAAAGAAACCATTGACATCATTACCATGGGATGCTCGAAAAACCTCGTCGATAGCGAGACCCTCATGGGGCTATTCGAGGCCAACGGTTACCATTGCGTGCACGACAGCAAAAATCCTAAGGGAGAAATTGCTGTGGTAAACACCTGCGGTTTCATACAGGACGCCAAGGAGGAGAGCATAAACACCATATTGGAATTGGCACAGGCCAAGGAAGAGGGAAGGCTAAAAAAACTTTACGTCATGGGCTGTCTATCGCAACGCTATCTCAAAGAGTTGCAACAGGAAATTCCACAAGTGGACAAATACTACGGGAAATTCAACTATAAACAACTTCTTGCCGACCTTGGCAACGGAGAAATGAAATCGTGCGACGGACCTCGGCACCTCACAACTCCACACCACTATGCCTACATAAAGATAAGCGAGGGTTGCGACCGTAACTGTGCCTATTGCGCTATCCCCATCATAACGGGCAAACATGTCAGCCGCCCAATGGAGGAAATCCTCGATGAGGTGAGACAACTCGTGGCAAAAGGAACATACGAATTTCAAATAATAGCCCAGGAACTGACCTACTACGGAATAGACATCGATGGACGTCAGCATATAGCGGAGCTCATATCAAAAATGGCAGACATTAAGGGGGTGCGATGGATAAGGCTACATTATGCCTACCCTACACATTTCCCTTGGGAGCTATTGAAAGTGATGAGAGAGAAGCCTAACGTGTGCAAATATCTTGATATTGCACTGCAACACATCTCCGACCACATGCTTGAAAGAATGAATCGTCATGTGACCAAGGCGCAGACTTACGAACTAATTGAGCGCATAAGGCGCGAAGTGCCAGGAATACACCTGAGAACGACACTCATGGTGGGGTTCCCTGATGAGACAGAGGAAGACTTTGAGGAACTGATGGAATTTACACGTAAGGTACGCTTTGAGCGAATGGGAGCTTTTGCCTATTCGGAAGAAGAAGGAACTTTCTCGGCAGAACATTACGAGGACAACGTAGCAGAAGACATCAAGCAGGCTCGACTCAACAAGCTAATGTCACTACAACAGCAGATAAGCGCTGAACTTGAGGCAGAAAAAGTGGGAAAGGTGATGAAGGTAGTGATAGACAGAAAAGAAGGAGAATACTACATAGGACGCACCGAATTCTGCTCTCCCGAAGTAGATCCAGAAGTACTCATCCGAGTAAATGAACGAAAGCTGAGGGTCGGCAGGTTCTATGATGTAAAGATTACTGGAGCAGAAGAGTTCGACCTTTACGGTGAATTGACGGTAAGATAAACAATGGAGATTTGCTAAACTATACAACATCATAATAAAGGAGTAGAACGTGAACAACAAAGAATTCATTCAGCAATTGTCACAGCGCATGGGTTATACAGCATCAGATACCCAGCGAATGGTGACCAACGTCATAGACCACATGAGCGATGGCTTTCAAGAGGGAAATTGTGTCTCCATTTCTGGCTTTGGAAATTTTGAGATAAAGAAAAAGCTCGAACGCATCATTGTCAATCCCACAACAATGCAACGAATGCTTGTACCACCAAAACTTGTGCTCAACTTCAAGCCGGCATCGACATGGAAGGACAAGATAAAGAAAGGAGGAGAGAAATAGCTATGGGAAAATTCACTATAATGCAACTCGCTGAGATTCTCGTGCGAAAGAATGGGCTTAATGACAATGAAGCACAGGCTTTCGTCACTGCCATTTTTGATGTGATAAAGGAAGGTCTTAAAGCAGATAAGTTGGTGAAAATAAAGGGATTCGGCACATTCAAGATTATTGATGTTGACCCTCGTGAGAGTATAAACGTCAATACTGGTGAGCGTGTGCTAATTGACGGACATCAGAAGATAACGTTTACGCCTGACAGTGTAATGAAAGAAATGGTAAACCGCCCTTTCTCACAATTTGAGACCGTGATACTCAATGAAGGTGTCGATTTCAGCGATGTAGAAAAGAATGAATCTACTCTGAAAAGCCAAGATACTGCAGAAGCCCTGGAAAGTATGATAGAACCGGAAAGTCAGGAAAGTCTGAAAGGAGCAGAAAAATTGGAAGGAGCAGAAAGACTGGAAGAACAGGAAAGACTGGAAAAACAGGAAAGACCGGAAAGACCGGAAAAACCGGAAGAACAGGAAGAACCGGAAAAACTGGAAGAACCGGAAAAACTGGAAGAACCGGAAAAACCGGAAAGACAGGAAGAACCGGAAACTGCAGAAACCCATGAAAGTCCCGCCCCTACAACTTCAATCCCTACCCAGCCAGAGGTTGAAGAAGAACACGGGGAAGATGAAACATATATAGAAACAGTCTCAAAAGTAAACAAGAGCTTTTACGAAGAAGAAAAAGAGGAAACGAACTACAAAACCTACATTTATACACTCATATTATGTGGTATATTAATTGCGGGTGCTGCTTTCGGCGGTTACAAATTCGGAGTGGAGGAAGGACGCCATCAAGTGCTGTTGGCTCAGATATCAGAGCAATCCGAATACCTCGACAAACAAAAGGAAGAGATTACGGCATACAAGACTAAGGCAAAACGCGATACTTCTGCAACCAAGAACAAGTCCAACGATACCAAGATACAGGTCGCTGAGAAGGAGAAGAAAGACGCCAACGACATCAAAAAGCCAGAAACAGAGAAGGTAGAAAAACAGCCAACGGGAAAAACGACAGAAAAAACAGCCGATAAAACGCAAAACGAGACTAACACTGCTCAACAAAGAGACTTCTCTATTTATGCCATGCGCGACGTAAGAGTACGCACAGGCGCTTACGTTATTATTGGCATCGACAAAGTAGTTACGGCACGTGAGGGACAGACAGTAGGAAGGATTGCACAGACACATCTCGGCCCTGGAATGTCATGCTATGTAGAGGTAATCAACGGCTTGAATGAAAACGAGAAGTTGAAGGAAGGTACCAAGGTGAAGATTCCTAAGCTGAAGCTAAAGAAAGCTAAACAATAGTACGAGCTAACAATTTCTTGGTATTTTTATGATTCCTTATTGTTAAATGTAGCAAATATACTCAATTATGGGTATTGCTTCATTGGTATATTTTTTGTAATTTTGCAAGCGGAAATACAAATCGAAAAGGGGTAAGAAGATGAAGAATCATAAGGTTTACGAGTCGAACGACCAGATGATCTCGCTCATACGCGACGACTACAACGTTTTGCAGTCGCTTGGCTGTTTCGGCATTGCTCTTGGTTTTGGCGACAAGACCGTAAATGAGACTTGTAAGGACAATGGAGTTGACACTTATACATTTCTGGCAGTCGTCAACTACACTATCAACGGCTATTACAACGCCGACGAGGCAGAGCGTCTGTCGGTTCCTACCCTACTACACTATCTTGAAGCAAGCCACATCTATTATCTTGACTATCAGCTGCCTTCAATCCGACGCGAGCTAAAGGAGTCGATAAACGAATCAGATAGTCTCGGTATGCTCATCATGAAGTTTTACGATGAATATGCACGAGAGATTCGCAAGCACATGAAATATGAAGAGAAGGTTCTCTTCCCCTACGTCAAGCTACTACTCGAAGGTTGCGCTCCTGGCGACTACGATATCGAGACGTTCTCAAAACATCATGGTCAAACCGACCAAAAGCTGAGAGAACTGAAAAACATAATATTGAAGTATCTTCCTGGCGATGTACAGCGCAACAATAAATTGACAGCCACCCTCTATGGTTTATACAACAACGAAGAATGGCTTAAACTACATTCTCAGGTAGAAGACAATATCTTCGTACCGGCGATAAGAAACCTTGAAAGCAAACAAAAGAAAGACAATGTAGCAAAGAACATCTCCAACATGGTGTTCAAGAAAGCCGAGAACAGCGAAGCACTTTCCGACCGTGAGAGAGACGTTGTAATCAGTCTGGTTCAGGGAATGTCGAACAAGGAGATTGCCGAACACCTTTATATCTCAGTAAATACCGTTATCACACACCGTAGAAACATTGCCCGCAAGCTGCAAATACACAGCACAGCGGGTCTCACCATCTACGCCATTGTGAACGGTCTTGTTGATATATCCACAGTAAAGCTCTGATTCACAACAACTTATTGGTCAGGATTCTCTACAAATCCTTGATATTTCTCCTCCAATGCGCTCATGACGGAATCGTAGCTCTGATGCATTACGGCCTGAATGTTTCGCGGACCTTTGTCAACGGGATATATGGGTTGATGAATTGTAAGGGTTAGCGGATGCCACACAGCAAAATGCCAATCGCGTGTGCGTGGCATGACATTGAAAGAGCCGTTTATCGTTAATGGAACGACAGGCAGCTGCAATTCGTCGGCAAGCATGAATGCTCCTTTCTTAAATACTCCCATGTGGCCTGTAAAAGAGCGAGCACCCTCAGGAAACACGACAACACTCATTCCACTGGACAGGGTCTTTCTGGCATCCACATAGGTTTGTTTCACTTTGCTCGGCCCACGTTTATCGACAAAGATTTGATGCGACTTTTTGCAAGCATATCCCACAAACGGAATCTTCTTCAACTGATGCTTCATCATCCATTTGAAGTTGCGACATAGGAAGCCATAGATGAGGAAAATGTCGAATGCTCCCTGATGATTGGCAACGAAAACGTAGGAATGTCCATGTTCAAGATTCTCCCTTCCCTCAACCTTCACTGGAAGGAGAAAAGCACGGGTAATGACCCAAGCCCAGCAATGTCCGGGGTAGTATCCCCAGAAATGTCCATTACCCAATGTACAACCTATAGCGGTAACTAAAGCTGTTAGTATGGTGGCGATGATGGTTATTGGAAAAGCCACGCAAATCTGATAGATGCAGTATAGTATTCTCATTTTCTATTATGTTATCGTTAATTTGTTTTTTCTCTTCTTAGTTCTATCACTACAATCTCGCCCGGTACTCCAAAACGGAATGGAATGAATCCACCCATGCCCGTAGAAACATTGAGAGCACGGTTGCCGTCGTAAAACATTCCTCCCCACTCGTCATAGACAAGCGAGGCTGGCGACCAACCAAAGAATGCAAACTGCATAGCATGAGTGTGTCCGCTGAGGGTCAACTGTGCATCGGACTCCGGGAGAATGGTACGACGCCAGCACGACGGGTCATGTTGAAGCATCACTACCCATGCCTCTTGACTCACTCCCTTCATTGTACTCTCAATGTCGCCCAGACGTGGGAAACGTTTTCCATCGCCATCATTTTCCATTCCTGCAACAACGATGGAATCAGAATCACGATATATTGTAGCATGCTCATTTACAAGGAGTTCCCAGCCCATCTGACGTTCCAAACGCATGGTTTCCCTTTCATTGGCCTTCTTGGTTGAAGCGTCAGCATCAATATAGTTAGAATAATCATGATTGCCAAGGACTGAAAACACCCCATCCCTTGATTTCAGTGAAGCGAGAAGTTCGATATGAGGATATATTTCCATCGGTTCTCGGTTCTGCAAATCACCAGTGAACATTATGGCATCAACGTCTTGCGCATTGATGCTATCGATGAATTCACGCAAGATGTCCTGTCGTGCTATTCCGTAAGTTCCAACATGCGCATCGGAAAAGTGCAATATCTTGTATCCGTCAAACGAGGCGGGAAGAGTTGGCGAGGAGAAGACAACGTGGCGAACCTTGACGCTTCTGAAACCTACCGTAGTGCCTTCAACGGCAATGAACCAGATGATAGCCACAAGGCATAGTCCCACGATGTTACCATAGTTTTGTGCTGGATGTTTAGTCTTTCGCTTTACGAAACGTCTCACCAAACGACTTGTCAGATGACCGAGGAAAGAGCATAACACATATACAATCTTTGGAATCACAATCATTGCCAAAAGGAAAAGATAGACGTTAAGAACACTCACGTCACGCGGTGCAAATGAAGTCTGTGCAAGTAGCCATATTGAATACGCTATCATCACCACCGACGGTAACAATACCGCTACCATCCTTATCCTTGCCGCAATGCCTTTTCTTTGCCTGACATGCACTATCCGATGACAGAGATACACGTCGGAAAGAATTATTGCAATTATAATTATTATGTATAGATATGCGAACATCGTCTTTATTTAGGAAATAAATTTTTTCATCAACTGTATAGGTATTCCTCGTCGTTGTGCATAATCGGAAAGCTGATCGTCGCCAACCTGTCCAATGCTAAAATAACGAGCTTCGGGATGGGAAATCATCAACCCGCTGACACTGGCATGAGGCTTCATGGCACCACTCTCCGTCAGCCTAATCCCAATATCTGACAAATGCAGAATATTGTCCAGGATGAAGTTCAGGCTGGCATCGGGAAGCGAAGGATAGCCGACGGCAGGACGTATGCCCTGGAATTTCTCGGCATGAAGCTGCTGCATGGTGAGTTGCTCATCGGGCGAATATCCCCATACCACGGTTCGCACCTCCTGATGCATTTTTTCTGCCGTAGCCTCAGCAAGTCTGTCGGCAATGAGCTGCATCATCATGCGCTCATAATCGTCATTGGCGAAATCAGTCTCCATACCAATGTCAACGGAAGTGGCGAAAAGCCCAAGTCGGTCGGCGATGCCCTGTTCTGCTGGGCGGATGAAATCAGCAAGACACAAGTTAGGCAATCCGTCGGCAACAGCTTTCTGCTGTCGTAACATTGGAATGTGGACGCCCTCGAACAGAATGTCGTCTCCATCGCTGTTGGCATTGCCGAGAGCAAAGAGAGCGTACGTTCGATAACGTCCCTCCATCTGCCCAATCCGCTCCTCAGCCTGACGTTTCAGCCAAAGCTGCTCGGCGGTGTCCTTCACCTGCCAGGCAAAGTAGAAATAGGGCCAATTGATATATGGCGATACCTCACTGAGGTTATATGTTTTCTTGACTCGTTGCAATTCCTTAGCTTTTATCTGAACTCCACAGCCTTGGCAGCAGACGTATCAACGATTTTGCCATCTGCAAAGACTGTCTTTCCATTACATATAGTGCGTTCCACACGCCAGTTGAAGCGATGGCCTTCAAATGGACTCCAGCCACACTTACTGAATATGCCTTCTCGTTCCACAGTCCACGGTGATTGTGGACATACCAGCACGAGGTCGGCCTTATAGCCCTTTCGAATGAATCCTCTGTCACGAACGGAGAAAATGCGGGCAGGATTATGGCACATCAACTCAACAAGCCTCTCAATGGTCAGCACACCTTCATCGACAAGCGACAGCATTGAAGGCAATGAATATTGAATTATCGGCATTCCAGAGGCAGCGTTGGCACAACCGCCCTGTTTGTCAGCCAAGAGGTGTGGAGCATGGTCAGTGCCAACGACACTGATACGTCCGTCAGCAAGGGCTTGTCGGAGGGCATCGCGGTCCTTGCGTCCCTTTATGGAAGGATTCACTTTTATCCGTGTCCCCAGTCGTTCATAGTCCTCATCAGTGAACATCAAATGGCCTATAACGGCCTCTGCCGTAACAGTATCGTCATTGGCTTCAAACAAGTCAAGTTCCTCTAATGTTGACAAATGAGCCACATGCAGGTGTGCCTTATGCCTATGTGCAAGGCTAACAGCCAATGTCGTACACTGCATACATGCCTCTCTGCTCCGTATTTCCGGATGGTGTACGACAGCGGGATCATCACCATAAAGGCGTTTAGCCATGTTCATATTGGCGTTGATGATAGCAGTGTCCTCACAATGGGTCATGATGGGCAATGGAGCTGTAGAGAATATCTTGTCGAGCGACTGCTGGCTGTTGACGAGCATATTTCCTGTCGATGATCCCATAAAGAGTTTTATTCCAGGTATTCTATGCTTGTCAAGCTTTTGAAACAAATCGTAGTTGTCGTTTGTAGCACCGAAGAAAAACGAGTGATTCACCACAGAAAGTTCTGCAGCAAGGGCGAATTTCTCGTCGAGAGCCTTAAGAGTAGTCGTTTGCGGCACAGTGTTTGGCATGTCGAAAACGGTTGTCACTCCTCCCGCAGCTGCCGCCCTACTCTCCGATGCCATGTCGGCTTTTCCTGTCAGTCCCGGTTGGCGGAAGTGCACATGGTCGTCGATTATTCCTGGCAAAAGAAAACAGCCCTCTGCATCCACCACGTTTGCGGCTGCTGATGCATCAAGCTGTTCCTCACCAATAAGGCAATTCCTTATTTCCTCTATTGTGTCGTCTTGAATGAGTATATCAGCCTTTTGCGACATACCCTCATTCACTACAACGGCGTTTTTTACAAGTGTTGTCATCGTAATGGCAATTTATTTTACCGAGTCCACTTCAGCCTTGTTGTCAAACGGGACAGCAAGGTCAGGCTTCTCTGCAACGTGCTCAGGTTGCTGTGCAGTAGAAGGAGAGCCATCAGGCTCCAATCCCTGCATTCTTGCTTCGTTTTCAGAAGCAATCTTATAGTACTCCCTAACGTAAGGGTCGTTCTTGAATTTGTCCGTCGCCTTGCTCATGATGTCCTCAATCTGTGGAGTCAGTATTGGATACTGATAACCGCTGGTAATCATCATGAAGATGCCAGGACCGAGAACATTGTCGAAGTTCTCTACAATGAATGATGTCACCAGCTTGTCCTCCTCCTTGGCTATCTTGGCCGCCTCAACGCTAAGTTTCTCATTTATTGTCATCTCGTCTATGCCGTCAAGCATCATTCTGCTCTGCTTATGTGCCAGTTCGTTCATCTGATTGTCCAACTGATTGTGCTTATCGATGAACTCATACAGTCTGTCATTTAGAGGCGTTCCGCCAACTTTCTGACTTGCATTATCAATCTTTATCGTTATTTCACCAGCCTCAAGCACTACAGGCATTATGCTCTCATCGTCCATAAACAAGTTGACCATCCTCACCGTGTCAAGCACACCATTGAAGTGGAATTGTCCGTGCACGACGTCACACGAGTCGATGTTCTTCAGTTCGTTGTTCTTGAGAGCCTTCAAGTACAACTTGCTTCCATCAAGAGCAGAAACCGACGACGATCCCTGCACGTTGTATGAACCCGTACACGACGTGAGAAACGCCAAAAAGGCGAGAGCGTATGAGATTTTCTTCATTATTATTAACTTTCCAATTTGTTTATTCGGTGACAAATGTACTACGTAATTTCGAAGTACCGAAATTTTTTTATGCTATTTAAAACAAAAGGTACTTGTTTTATGATTTTTTTGTCTCTTTAGACAGTTCTTTACCTAATCTGTGACTTGAATAGAGCTGAAGTATGGCTGCAATGAGCAACGTTGCAACCCATTTGTTATGTACATATTGAACGTACGTAATATAGTCAAGCCCAAGGATATTGTCGATGCTCGCAAACATCAATACGGCACTGATAATGAAAAACACGTCGCTGACCAGCACTATTCGCCTTAGTCGCCTGATGGTAACATTCTCGCCGTCATAATTCTGTTTGAACTGCATCAGTACGTAAGCCACGACTCCCATGGCAAAGACGTAGGGAGCCCATGACTGCATGAAGAGGTTTGCGGCACTGCCAATGACAATCATCACAGCACCGACGAGGAATATGACATTTTCTACTCTATTCAGTTGTTTCATCTTTATTTGTTGTTGTAGAAGGAGCATCTTCGCTGAGCACGAAGATGTCCTCGTCATCTTTTTTCATGAAATAGCGCTCACGGGCTATCTCCACAATGGCACGTGGGTCGGTCTCCAGACGGCGCAACTTGTTGAAGTCACGCTCGTACTGATCTTGATGGAATTTTATTTCCTCCTGTAGCTCAGCTATCTTCTTCTTGTTGCTGATGTGGCTCAACACACTGCTGTCGCCAACGAAACCTACCAACGCTACGCCGACAACGAACACCAGAACATACTTCAGGAAACGTGAACGACGCAGCAATTCAGATACCCATGTCACCTTTTTCATAGCACCTATACCTTAATATATATGTAGGAAGGAGAAAATCTCCCTGCATTAGTCTCTTTTCGATCCCAAAATGCGGAGCAGATAAATAAAGAGATTGATGAAATCCAGATATAGAGTCAGTGCGCCAAGAAGGGCGAGCTTCTGCCCTCTCTCTCCCTCATCGCCAGCCACGGCAAGCATCTCCTTAATCTTCTGCGAATCGTATGCCGTTAGTCCCACGAAGATTAGAACACCGACATAGCTTATTATCATGTCAAGCCCCGTACTGCCCACAAACATGTTCACCACAGTGGCAATGATGATGCCAATAAGAGCCATGAAAAGAATACGTCCGATGGAAGTCAAGTCCTTTTTAGTCGTGTAGCCAATAAAAGCCATCGTAGCGAAAGTACCTGCCGTAATGAAGAACACGCTCGTTATCGACGACATGGTATAGGCGAGGAACAAGAACGACAGCAATGCACCGTTAATCACAGAATAAGCTACAAACATGAGTGTAGCAGTAGTGAGCGATAGACGATTTATGGCACCACTAACGCCAAAAACAAGAGCGAACTCTGCTATGATAAGTCCGAAGAACAATATCTTATTTGTAGCAATAGCCATCATTACACCAGGACTGGTAGCAACGCCGTATGCCGTTACTCCCGTCAAAACAAGTGCGAGTGTCATCCATACATACACCTTGCGCATAAGGACAGGAAAAGCTGTCGATAGCGACAATTCACGATCTTGGGCAGGTGTACCCAACTGAAAATCATTGTAATTCATAATACTATTTCTTCAAATGTTTAAAACCGAAAGCAAAGTTAATACAAATATCCCAATTACGCAAAAAAAACATATACCTTATAGCATTTTTTGCAGATTATTTTAGTATCTTTAAAGAATAATGAGGAAAAATTCTTGGTCAATTAGGAAAAACAGACTAACTTTACACCCCAAAACACAGAGGCAATGCAAACAGATGTATTTTCCATTAGACAAGCAAGACCCGACGAGGCTTCTGTTGTGGCACGACTGATAATGACTGCCATGACCGACGAATGTTGCCTCTTCTTCTGTGGCGAGGAAAACGGCATCGACGATTTCCATAGAGTCATGACAGGACTCGTTGAACGCGACGACACGCAGTATAGCTATGCCAACACACTATGTGCCGTAAACGACGAAGACAAGATAGTGGGAATATGCACAAGCTACGACGGGGCAAGACTACGTGAGCTGCGCCAGACATTCCTTGACGTTGCGATGAAGGAATGGGGCAAGGACCACAGCGGGATGCCTGAAGAGACACAAGCAGGCGAGCTGTACATTGATTCACTCGCCGTGGACTCGTCATACAGAGGAAAGGGAATAGCCACCATGCTCATCAATGCCACCTCAGACAAGGCAAGAAAGATGGACATTCCTTTGACGGGACTCCTCGTTGACACGGGCAATCCGCGTGCCGAAGCCCTATACACACGTGTGGGATTCAAATTGGCTGGCACAAACTCGTGGGGAGGACATGGGATGAAGCATTTTGTGCTTCATAACTAAAGAGCTCAACTTTCGTAAGTTCAAGGAGTCCAAGAAGTTCAAGAAGTTAAAGGAGTTCAAGGAGTTCAAGACAAAAGTTGAGTACTTGCGAAACTTTAATTAATAGGATTAAAAATTAAAGGATAAAAGAAATATACTATGAAAATCGGACTATTCATACCATGTTACGTCGATGCACTCTATCCTGAGGTCGGCGTTGCGACCTATAAGCTTCTGACAAGTTTAGGTCTCAAGGTTGACTATCCTCTTGACCAGACTTGCTGCGGTCAGCCGATGGCAAATGCTGGTTTCGAGCAGATGGCAGACCAGCAAGCAGAGGCTTTTGACAAGAAGTTTGCCGACTTCGACTATGTAGTGGCACCATCGGCAAGCTGCGCCGCCTTTGTAAAAATAAACTATCCGAGACTACTTAATGCCCACGGTCACGAATGTACGACTTCAAAAAAGATTATGGATGTCGTGGAGTTCATACACGATGTGGTGAAGCCAACGTCATTGCCAAGCCATTTCCCCCACGTGGTCAGCGTGCACAATTCGTGCCACGGAGTCAGGGAGCTTGGCCTGTCGTCACCCAGCGAGCGAAACATTCCCACCTTCTCCAAGATTAAGGACTTGCTTCAACTCGTAGAAGGCATAACGGTTAAAGAGCCGGAACGCATTGACGAGTGCTGCGGCTTCGGTGGAATGTTCTCCGTTGAAGAACAAGCCGTATCGGTGCAGATGGGAACCGACAAGGTCGAGCGACACATGGCAACAGGTGCCGAATACATAACAGGCCCCGATTCCTCGTGCCTAATGCACATGCAAGGCATAGCAAAACGCCTTAACAAACCCATCAAATTCATTCACGTAGTACAGATTTTAGCAGCAGGACTATGAGCACTTTACATTCAAAAGCAGCTGAAACATTCTTGAAGAATGTTGAGAAAGCCAAATGGCACGATGCTACATTCTGGTCGGTTCGTACGAAGAGAGACAACATGGCGATGAACCTCGACGAATGGGAACAGCTTCGGCAGATGGCAAGCGACATCAAGCGCCACACCATAACACACCTGGACCACTATCTCGACCTCTTTGCAACTAACGCCGAGAAGAACGGAGTAATAGTACACTGGGCTAAGGATGCACGCGAGTTTAACGAAACAGTACTGCAAATCCTTCGCCAGCACGACGTTAAGAAGATGGTAAAGAGCAAGTCGATGCTCACCGAGGAATGTGAGATGAACCCTTACTTGGAAAAGAACGGCATTGAAGTGGTTGAGACTGACCTTGGCGAACGCATCATACAGCTGATGCACTCTAAGCCAAGCCATATCGTTATGCCTGCCATACATATCACACAGGAGGAGGTTGGCGAGCTATTCCGCAAGGAACTGGGAAGCGAACCTGGCAACAACGACCCCACTTATCTCACCTATTGCGCACGCATGAGCCTGCGCAACGAGTTCATGACGTCGCAAGCGGGAATGACGGGAGCAAACTTCGGAGTGGCAGAGACAGGAGACATTGTAGTATGCACCAACGAGGGAAACGCCGACATGTCAACGTCAATGCCTAAACTGCACATTGCAGCCATAGGTCTTGAAAAGGTCATTCCCGACTACAAGTCGCTTGCCGTGTTCCAGCGACTGCTGTGCCGCAGCGGTACGGGACAGCCTACAACGACCTATACATCCCACTTCCGCAAAGCTCGTCCTGATGCCGAGATGCACATCATTCTCGTTGACAATGGGCGAAGTGACATCATTGCCGACCGTGAGCATTGGGAGACACTGAAATGCATTCGATGCGGTTCGTGCATGAACACATGTCCTGTATATCGCAGAAGTGGCGGCTATTCCTACACATATTTTATTCCTGGACCCATAGGCATCAACCTTGGAATGTTGCGCGACCGCTACACACACTCGGAAAACGTCAGTGCCTGCTCGCTTTGCTGCTCGTGCGACAACGTTTGTCCTGCCAAGGTGAACCTCTCTGAACAAATCTACCTCTGGCGGCAGAAACTCGAATCACTGCAACGAGCCAAAATGCAAAAGAAGCTGATGAGTCAAGGAATGAAGTTCATTTTCGACCGTCCTGCACTCTATTCAACCGCCCTGAAGTTTGCTCCTTTGGTAAACTATGCTCCACGATTTGTTGTCTATAACAGACTGAATGAATGGGGCAAGGGACGTGAGCTGCCAACCTTCGCCAAGGAGTCGTTCCAGTCGATGTGGAAGAAAGGCAAAGTTAAATAAAAAAGTAAACATACAACAATGAACAAAGAAGAGCTTTTGGCAAAGATACGTGCCAACATACATACGACCTACGACATGCCATCATTCGACGAGATGAAAGGAGTGCAATATGCCGACCCACAGAAACAATTCATCGAGATGAGCAAGACAGTAGGAGGCAGAGTTGTGGAAATGAAAGCAAACGACAACATCGACGATGTTATACGCCAATGCTATCCCGACGCAAAAGTCATCGCCTCCAACCTTCCCGAGGTGACAATAGCCAACCGCAATCCCGACACCGTTGCCGAGGCCAACGATCTCAACGGCACCGACGTTGGAGTCATACGTGGAGTGTTCGGCGTGGCAGAGAATGGTTGCATCTGGATTCCACAGACAATGAAGGAGAAAGCCGTATGCTTCATCTCCGAATATCTCGTCATATTGCTCGACCGCTCACAGATAGTCAACAACATGCACGAGGCATACCGCCGCATAGAGTTCAACTCCTACGGCTATGGCTGTTTCATAAGCGGTCCGTCAAAAACTGCCGACATTGCACAGGCTCTCGTCATGGGAGCACAAGCGGCACGAGGTGTAACGGTAGTGTTGGAGTGACAAAAAAACTCCAACGTTTAACAAAGTTTTACTACATGTATCATACTTTATTTAATAATAATTATTACCTTTGCACCGCAAATATGTAAAATTATTATTGATGAAAACAATTCGACTAACAATAACTGCCTTGGTAATAGCCACTCTGACCTCATGCTTCAAAGACGAAGCCCCTAATGCAGAGTGCGATATCACCAAGGTGTGGGTACACACAGACAATCCGACTGAATTATTCTTTCAGCCGAAGGATACAGCCATAAACGTTTTCTACGATAAGACAGACATAACGTTCACCGTTCGCAGGAAAGCCGACATCACTTCGCTTGCGCCACAATTTGAGATAACTCCAGGGGCTACAATCACTCCTGCCAACGGCTCTGTTCAAGATTTTTCCAAAGGACCCGTCGTTTATACCGTAACGTCAGAAAGCAAAGAGTGGAGTCGTCAATATACCGTTTCCTTCAAACCAACAGTGCAAGTCATATCAGACACCATAAGCTTTGAATTTGAACAAGCTGAGATATATGATGACACAAAGAAGAAAGCCACCTACTATAAATGGTATGAGACGCAGCCCGACGGAACGCTCCTCGAATACTGGACAAATGCCAATGCAGGCTTTGCAATAGGCAAGTCAAGCGCTGCCCCCGAGGAATATCCGTCAGTAGCCGTAGATGGCTACAATGGTCGTGCGCTGAAACTCACCACATGCAGCATTGGCCAATGGGGAGAGCTTTTTCGTCGTCCACTCGCCGCAGGCAATTTCTTCATTGGGGAATTTGACGTTTCACTCGCACTTATCAACACGCTCCATACCACACGCATGGGACGCCCATTCTCAAAGAAACCGCTGAAGGTGTCAGGAATGTATAAATACAAGGCTGGCGATGTATTTTGGCGATACGTCAACTTCAAGATTGAAGAACACCCTGAGATAAAGGATCAAGCGGCAATCTATGCAGTATTCTACCGCAACCACGACAATGAAGGCAACGAGGTGATGCTATATGGTGAAGACTCCAAGACAAATCCAAACATTGTTGCCATTGCCGAAGTTGCCGACATACCCGAAACCGACTCGTGGACACCTTTCGAGATGACCTTCAAGTATCTGACAGACATAGATGTCGATGAACTTGAAAGCCAAGGATATAATCTCACCATCGTATTCACATCAAGTACCAACGGTGCATTCTACGAGGGAGCTCCAGGAAGCACGCTCTACATTGATAGTGTCAAATTAATATGCGAAAGCGAAGAATAGAAATGAAAAGAATATTTAGCATAGCCATTCTCATGGCATTAACAATACTGTCAGCATGCGCCATTAACATTCCCGACAGTCTAAACTATACATTCCGAATAGGTTATAACATCGGAGGTACAGCACCTGTCGGAATGCCAGCCACCATTCGTAGCCTTAACAGTTACGACTTCCAGCCCAACATAACTCTTGGACTCGACGTACAGAAGGACATTTGGGGGAAATGGGGACTCCTTGCCGGAGTACACATCGAGAACAAGGGCATGAAAATAGATGCCACCGTCAAGAACTATCACATGGAGATGGTACAGGGCGGTGAACGACTTGAAGGCATGTACACCGGTAACCTCGTAACCGAATGTAACCGATGGATGCTCACCATTCCTTTCATGGCAACATTCCACACCCACCGTTTCCTCATCAAGTGTGGTCCATACGTATCCTACGTCGCTACGAACAACTTTGAGGGACATGTCTATGACGGCTATCTGCGCACTGGTGACCCAACGGGCGACAAAATTGTGATGGGGCCAGAAGGAGACGACAATCCTACATACGACTTCAGCGACGACATGCGCAAGTTCCAATGGGGCATAAACATAGGAGCTGATTATCGCATAGGGCAACGCATAGGCGTTTCAGCCGACCTCGCATGGGGACTGAACGGAGCATTTAAAAGCTCGTTCCACACCATCGAGCAAACCCTCTACCCCATCTATGGTACGATAGGCATTACATATAAACTAAAATAAAACTTTAAAAGAAAGGATTACATTATGAAGAAAATTTTTACCCTATTGGCTGTCATAGCCATGTCGTTATCGGCAATAGCAGAGAATTACAAATGCGGATTGAGGATAATAGTTTCAGGTCAAGCCCCTGCTGATTACGAAGAAGTTGATATTTCATGCACAAAAAATGATGGAGGCAAATACGACATAGAACTAAAAGATTTCTCGTTTGGAGAATTTCAAGTTGGAACAATCAATCTCGCCGATGTTGATGCCACAGAATCTGGAGACGTTGTCTATTTGAAAACGGCTCAAAAAATATTAGTGATGGGACTTCTTTCAGTAAATATAAATTTACAAGGACATATTTATAATGGCAGTATCGTATTAGAGTTAGATATACCCGAAGTTTACACCAGAGCTATACTTTCAAGTCGTGCAACATCATTGTACGGAGGCGATTTCGAGGCATGGCATAAAACCGGTGATTATGACGAGCCAAATGGTTGGCATGGAATAAAGAGCGGAACAGACTTTGCATATTTTGCTACAAATGGAGTATATGTTAGTGATGATATAAGAACGGAGACTACTGGCAAAAAGTCAGCAAAGATACAATCTACAGTAACAATGGGCATCTCAGCCAACGGAACCCTCACAACTGGTAGAATGAAAGTAGGTTCCACTACACCTTCAAGTAGCGCCAACTGCGTATTCATCGACCCAACATCAATCGATGTAGATGGCAACGGCGACCCATTCTACAATAAGTTTGAAGGTTTTCCTGTGTCAATAAGCCTTTGGTACAAATTCCAACAAGGTGAAGGCAACAGCAATAATGCCCTCGTCAGTGCGACACTCCTATGCGAGGATGATTACTACCAAGAACCAGCTCCTGCGGATACACAATATCAAAACATAATAGCAACTGCATCGCAGGATTTGACGCCTACCACAGAATGGATGCAGGTTACGATACCTTTCACGTACATTGACTGGGGATCTCCTCTCTGGCCATGGTCGCTGCTTGTTACCGTAAACACATGCAAAGTTCCCGGCGGTGGAAGCACGTCAACAGACAATCCAGACATCCTCTATGTTGACGATGTAACATTGAACTATTCCAATCAGCTTACTGGCGTTTCATTCTTCGATGTAGCTGTACCTAACTTCAAGTCTGACCAGTACACTTACGACGTGACAGTTAAGGAAGTACCAACGGAGGATGACATCGATGTAACAACTGAACATTATTATTATTCTTTCGTGTCTGCATATGATGAGGCTAATAAAGTCATGACTCTATATTCATTCTCTGAAGACTTGAAGACATACAGCACCTATAAGTTCAATCTCACCATCGACCCATCAGGAGTTGAAGCCATTAAGGGTTCTGAGAATCTTGTCGTTACAGGAAAATATAACTTGAACGGACAGAGTGTGAGAAACACGGCAAAGGGTTTGGTAATTACAAAGTACGCCGACGGAACAGTAAAAAAGACACTCAAATAATAAACAGCGACCAGGCGATCGCTTTTTCTTCGCCCAATATTTAATTGTTAAACGATGATGTAGGCTTACTCGTGAGAGTAGGCCTACTTTTTTACTGCAATCCACAATCGTTTTCCGCAGCCCAAACGATTGTTTTCAGTAGCTCAAGCGATTGTTTTCAGTAGCCCAAACGATTGTTTTCAGTAGCCCAAACGATTGAACTCACGTTAGCTTATGTTTCGCCGACTGTCACCCGATGACAGGCGACTGTCATAACTATGACAGTCGGTTGCCACAAGTGTGACAGCCATTGCAAAGACGTTAATCACAGTAGCCGAACAAGTCTCATTGCGTTTATATACAGGCCTGCTCCGCTACAACTCTACACTCTACATTATATCGCAGTTACTCGTTGATAATCAACAAGTTGAATAATGTAGAGTGCCTTTCAACTCTACATTCACTCTGCATTCGCCCTACAACAAGGTGTTGGTAAGGGAAAAGAACAAGGACGGCAAGGGAATAAAGAACGGCTA
>JBJEKR010000080.1:0-15535 GCA_051878735.1 Prevotella sp.
CTGCTTAGCGGCAAACCGCTGAGCTACGAGATTAAGGGCAAGTTTGTTGACATCATGGCGAGCAAACCCGGCCAAACGAAGAAGAACCGCAACATTTTTGGTGTTGTGAGGGACGAGTTCGGCAAGGTTCTGCCAGGAGCCACTGTAAAATGTTTTGGAGCAAGCGAACCTATAGAAGGTTCGTCTACAGTGACCAATGCTAACGGTCAGTTCCAACTGGCCATTTCCAACGGAGCCCGCCATATAGAGGTTAGCTACGTGGGCTTTGAGACAAAGAAGGTGACACTGACATCTGCCACCACATACAGAATCTCGTTGCAGCCCAATTCAATAATTATCGATGAGCTTGTTGCGGTCGGCTACGGCTCTACAAAGGCAAAAGACTTGACTGGTTCGGTGGCACGTGTGTCAGAGAAGGACATAAAGAATTCACCCGTCACTTCTAATATTGCGAGTATGCTTCAAGGCAAGGCTTCCGGTGTCAACGTGGCTGTTGCGAGTGCGTCGCCGACAGCTATGGTTTCGATAAACGTGCGCGGAGTCTCTTCTCTCTCCGGAAACGGGCAGCCCTTATGGGTTATCGACGGTGTGCCACAATATTCTACAGGCTTGTCAAATGACATTAGCAACACGTTATATAATCTTAACCTTAATGACGTACAGAGTGTTGACATTCTTAAAGATGCGTCCGCAACAGCTATATATGGCTCTCGCGCGGCAAACGGCGTGGTGATTGTAACCACTAAATCAGGAGCTGAAGGTCTAAAGCCGATAATTGAGTTTAATACCAGCTATGGTACGCAGACGATTGACTCAAATGGACTTCGCACCCTAACCTCAGACCAGTACAAGGAGTATACCCAGAAGGGAATAATGCTTGAAACCTACAGAAATGGTAAAATTGGTACCCATGCGAAGAATTATCTGGACATCTCAAAATTCAACCAGCTTACCACAAGCCAGTGGGACATGAGTGACCTTGAAGGAATGTTCAGCGAGAATGCCTTTTATGACGGAAACGATGACTATTGGGATTTGATGACACAGAATGCGGCCGTTCAGAACTATTCCGTGTCTGTAAGAGGTGGGGTAAGAAAGACCTCCTACTATTCGTCTGTTAATTTTACGGACCAAGAAGGCATCGTTAAGGGCAGCAACAGTCGCAATTTCAGCGGAAGACTGAATTTTGAGACCATGGTGAGCAAAAAACTCAAATATGGTTTAATGATGGATGCCGTGGCCCGTAAGGCAAACATGAAGGACGATATGATTGCAACAATAATCAACATGCGTCCAGACTATCCTGCATATAACGAAGATGGCAGCATAAACACGATAAGCAGTACGGTCAAAAATCCATTGATTGAATATCTCAACACCAACGAGAGCAGTGCAAAGACAATCAATGCATCCGCTTATTTGGAATATAACTTTTTCAAATTCCTGAAATTCAGGACAACACTGAACGCACAATACAACAACTCCCAGAAAAGAATTTTCAATAGAAGGTATTATGATAGCAGTACCAACTCTGGCACAGAGAGCAACTATCAGAGGAATACTATTGTATGGGACAACGTCTTGACTTACTATAACACTATTGGCATACATGACATCCAAGCCATTGCAGGCCACTCGGTAGAAAGAATGTCCTACAGCTTCCTCTCTGCCTCAGGCTCAGACTTTCCAGACGATGACATCCAGACAAACTTAACAAGTGCTGCCGTAAAAAGTTCAATAAGCAGCGACAAGAGAGCCTCTTCATTGGTTTCTGCCTTTGCAAGGGTTCAGTACAAGCTGAAGAACAGATACCTTTTGACAAGCACATTCCGTACTGACGGTTCATCACGTTTCGGGAAAAACAACAGATGGGGATTCTTCCCGTCAGTAGCCGCTGGTTGGATAATATCTGAAGAGGGTTTCATGTCTTCTCTGAAAAATACAATCAGCTACCTAAAACTGCGCGTTTCACACGGCGTGACAGGCTCACAGAATGTTGATTATTATGCCTCTTTGGGTACAGTAAAATCTATTGTTTACAAAGATGAGCCAGGCATAAGGCCATATACCATGGGAAACAGCCTATTGCAATGGGAACGCCAGAAGCAAACCGACATTGCCTTGGACTATGGTCTATTTAATGACCGTATCCGCGGTAGTTTTGGTTGGTATAGAAAATATGTAGATAACCTTATACAATATAATGCAATCCCATTGTCATCTGGATTTGAACAAATCCGCCAGAACATTGGAGCAATCAGCAATACGGGATTGGAGTTTGATATCATAGCAGACATTATCAAGCAGCGCGACTTGAAATGGGAAGTGAACTTCAATGCTTCACACAATACGGGCAAACTGGAAAAGTTGGATGGCATAAATACATATTACATGCCATCGTCGTCAAGTTGGTACAAACTCGAAGTTGGACAAGAAATTGGCCAGTTCTGGGGATATGTGGACTCTGGTCGCCTGTTCGAAAACGCAGAGGAAGCAATGGCAAATAAATATATTAACCCGGAAACAGGCAAACAATCCGTGAACATTCAGGGTGAAGGCGACATCTATGTTCTGGACCTTGACGGCGACGGCAAAATAACGAGTGCCGGTGACCGAACATATATCGGCAGTTGTAATCCTGACGTTTATGGCGGCTTTGGCTCAACGTTATACTGGAAGGGCTTGAGGCTAAACATGTCATTCACTTATTCAATAGGCGGTAAGCGTTATTGGTACAGCGAAAGAAACACATTTGCAGGCACCAAATATTATAACGCTCTTGACATCGTAATGGACTCCTACACGGTCAAGGGAAACGGTGCAAAGTATCCTGTTGTAACCCAGGCAATATCAACTAATAGCGTATTGACCAACAGATGGCTGCACGATGCGTCGTATATGAGGCTTAGCGCACTCAATCTCTCATACAAGTTGCCTTCTGACTGGTTTGACAACTGTGTTATCAAGGGCGTTGAGTTGTCATTCCAGGCGACCAACCTGTTCACGATAACGAAATACCCCGGCATGGACCCACAGGGAAACTTCTCTGATGCAAACAGTTCTTATGTTACAATCGGCTATGACAATGGGGCATATCCTTCAGCCAAAACTTATAATTTTGGAATAAAATTAACCATCAATTGAATTCATTATGCGCAAATGCACTTTAATTTACATCATCGTCAGCATGCTGTGTGTAACAGGTTGCGATGATTATTTGACGGAAACGCCAAAATACTCCCTCACGACAGACAATGCCGTGAAGAACTATGAAAATGCCCAAAGTGCAATAAGGGGCATTTACGGGCAGTATGAATTGTCAACAAACCTTGGGGGCACACTTTACGGTATGCAACATTGTATGGCAGGTTTTTGGACATGCTATACAGAAATGTATGACATGACGTACACTCAAACTACTGACAACAGTATGATTAAGATTATATGGAAGCAACTTTATGTCCTTCTGAACAATTGCAATTTTGCAATCAACTCGATAGAAAATGCTCCTGACTCCGAATTCCCCTCAACAGAAACGAAAAGGGCGATGATTGGTGAAGCACGTTGTTTCAGAGGGTATATAAACCTTCAGCTTCTGTGGCTTTTCGGTCATTGGTTTGATTCTGCCGACTCCAAGTACGGCATTATCTATCGTGACGAGATTTCTGACATGGCAAATATCCATAAAGGAAGAATAACCGTAGGTGAAAGCTATGAAAAAATCATTGAAGATTTTGTATATGCGGAACAATATGCCGATGAATATTCGACTTCCTTGCATATGAACAGGGAATTTGCCAAAGCCATGCATGCAAAGCTCTTGCTTGTACGCGGCTGGGAGGGTGACTATGCCGAGGCACTTAAATTGGTAAATGAACTCTTGAAGAACAAACAGAGCAAATGGGGCATGGAAACCAATTTGGCAACACTGTACGAGTCGGGTTGGAACTCGAAAGAGAACAGCTTCTCAAGGTATCTTGGCGATAAAGCATCAGCATCCACAGGTATGGCTTCCGTTGAAACTCTCTATTCACAAACACTATTTGACAATCCGGAATTCACCGCCGATGTGTCATATTGGTTGGAAGAAGACCCGAGGTCTGTGGTGTATTTCGGTTCTGCCCGTTCTTATAAATCGACAGATAAGACCGTAAAGGACAACATCCTTGTAAAAATGTACCATGCTGGCGCATACGAGGGTAAAAATGACATGTATGCGACATATCCTATGAGATATGCAGAGTTATACCTAATGAAGGCGGAACTGATTATGCGAACCAGCCCGGAAGATATCACAGGAGCATTGGCCAGTATAAATGAGATGAGGCAGAATTATGTTAGTCCTGCATTACCTCCTATAACACAAGTAAAAACTTATGATGAAATGATGGACACGATTTTCAAAGAATATGTAGTTACTTTGTTTATGGAGAACGAAACGCCATGGTTCGCATCTTTGCGAATAATGCATAATGGAAAACCTTGGCTAAGCACAATCAAGCCAGAAATACCATATAGCTCTGACCAATACTGCTGGCCTATACCCGAAGACGAAATACTCGCCAACGAAGCTGGAATAGAGCAAAATCCAGGATTAGAATAATTAAAAAAGTATGATTATGAAAAAAAATATAGTATTGTTCATAGCACTGATTATGGGGCTATGTGTCTCTTGTAGCGACGAACTGGAATTGCGTGCACCACATGCGACGAATATCACATTTTCTGAACTTGAGATTCCTGAACGCTTCTCTCATGTGATTCCTGAAGATGGTTTCGCTGTGGCCGGCATGAAGTTCAACACCGTGAAAGAAGGCAAACAGCTAAAGGGCGGATTTTGCTTTAGCAATCGTTCAAACCGCTCTTTCGTGTGGAATAACGATGAACAGTCGATGGACTCAATTCGTTACAGCGTGTGGTCAACATATCCCAACCAGACCGGCACATACTTAGTGTGCCATGTAAACGGTGACGATGCGTACTTTACTATTGACAATCCACAAGTAATAGACTATATTCTCATTGCCAACACCACTTGGGATTTCCTTTGCATAACTTACGGCGACACCTATGGTACCGCAAAAAAACCAGTGGCTAACCCTAATGTCCCAAGCGCCCCCAAAGGAGTATGGAGCACTTATGTAGAAGGTGGAGTGCGTGCCTTTGGCAATGGCGACGCTTTGGAAGTGATTGCCACTGGGTACCTTAATGGGAATAAAACAGGAGAAGTACGTGGATACCTTGCTTGTATGTTGGGGTATGACAACGACAACCCTAAATATAACTTTATAACGACAGACTGGAGAAAAATGGAAATGTCCGAATTAGGTATAGTCGACAAGGTTGTCTTCCACATGAAATCAACCGATGTGGATTCTGAGGGGAGAATGCGCACACCAGCGTGGTTCTGCATTGACGGTCTGCAATTCCTGCAATAAGTCAGGCTTCATTCCTAATGGAGGATAATTGATAACCGTACACTTTAAGGATATTCAAGAATAGTATAAAACTTAAAAAAATATGAAACAGATTTTCATTTCAGCATTACTATTAATTACGATGTCGTTGGGCATCGAGGCTGGCACTTATAGTTTTTGTTTTCAAAACTCTGACTATGACGGTGATTTATTCATTACATGGATGGAAACAGATGTCACCGATACGTTAAAAGTCGAAAATGGAAAGGTCGTTCTTAAAAAAGTGGACTTCAAGCCTCAATATATAAAAGTGATGTATGGAAAAGGACTTAGGGGAACTTTATTCCTCTCACCCGACAAGAGCCTTGTGGTCAATAATAACTATAAAGAGCGTAGTACCGTTTGCTCCGGGGAGTTGGCAGACATCAATAATTACTTGTTAAGCACAGAATATGCTAAGGTTAACAAGAAGGATGCCGGCAAGGAATTTCATGACCTGCTGCAAATATGTGACACCACATATAAAGCGAATTTGGAAAAATTAGAATCATCATCTTTGCCAGAGGACTTCAAGAAGTCAGAACGTATACGTGTAAAGTATATTTCGTATAGCATATTGCCAAGATATCAGGCGTTTTATGCCGCTTTAAATAATAAGCCGGATTTTGTCCCAAGCCAAGAGTTTTATAAGAAACTTATGGAGATAGCTAATCCCTGTGACGAATTAATTTCCTGTCCTGGATATTTATCAATGGTAGAACGCTCTATCAACGCGACTATCATAGGCAAATACGGAAATGATGAAAGTAGCAACACCATAAAGTTTTTGGATGAAAACATAAGCCAGCAGAAGGTAAAGGACTATGTGGTTTATGCATGGTTGAATAGCAAAATCAGCAGGTATGGAGTTGACGGTACTGATGAGATGGTTGAGTATTTCTTCAAGACAGCCAAGACCCCTATATACCTTAATAAGTTCAAAAATTTTTACTCTGAATGGGAGCCGCTTAAAGCAGGAAAACCATCTCCGACCTTTAATTATCCAAACATAAATGGAGAATATGTATCTTTAGAGTCGCTCAAAGGAAAATATGTGTACATTGATGTTTGGGCTACATGGTGTGCTCCCTGCAGAAAAGAACTTCCATATTTGTTTGAGTTGGAAAAATACTATGAGGGTAAGGATATCCATTTTGTCAGCATGTCATGTGATAACGATCGACAGAAATGGGAGAAAATGGTCAAACTTGGCAAATTTGGCGGAATTCAACTTATAATGGGAGACCATAGCGAGTTTATGAAGAAATACTGTATCGACGGAGTTCCCCGCTTTATCCTTTTGGATCGTGAAGGTAAAATCATAAAAGCGGTGGCACCAAGACCATCCAATAAAAAGACCAAGATACTGCTTGACAAACTCCTTGAAAAATAGTGTTGACGGTTTCTTAATTATCCGCTAAGTGTTTTACATGTCACACAATTAAGGGTAAGCGTATCCACGAAGACGTATTGCGTATATCAAAAAAGAGGGTGTGTCAAATGTAGCTGGCACACCCTCTTTCTTTTTAATATGCTATCAGAACGAAAATCTGAAGCGCTACTTCAGATTTTCCGTTAAAATTTGAAGTACCACTTCAGATTTTCATTCGAAATCATTGCTATTTCCAGAATATTTTTATATCTTTGCAGCCATAAACTATAACATATAAAAGGTATGCTGACAAGAATACAGAAATTGCAGGAAATCAGAGAAGACAGCATGTTTCTTTGGGGGCCAAGGCAGACGGGAAAGAGTACACTACTAAAGCAGCTTTTTCCTGATGCACCATATTATGACCTGTTGAAATCGGATGTCTATACTCAATATAAGATGAAACCCTCAAGACTGCGTGAAGAATGTATGATGATGGAAGAGGGGGATATTGTCATTATTGATGAGGTGCAGAAGATTCCCGAACTGCTCGATGAGGTGCATTGGTTGATGGTCAATCGTGGCATTCATTTCGTTCTCTGCGGTTCGAGTGCGCGAAAGCTGAAGCGTTCCGGGGCGAATCTGCTTGGTGGAAGAGCTATCCGAAAGACATTGCATCCGCTTGTCAGTGCAGAGATTCCAGATTTTGACATTGACAGGGCAGTCAATGTCGGTATGTTGCCGCGCCATTATCTCGCCACCTCGCCGGCAAAACGTATTCAGGCATACGTGGGTGATTATCTTCAACAGGAGGTTATCGCAGAGGCTTTGGTGAGAAACCTCGACTCGTTCACAAGGTTTATGGAGGTGGCGGCAATCAGTGACGGAGTGATGGTAAACTATACGAAGATTGCCAGTGAGTGCGGAGTCTCTTCCAAGACCGTGAAGGAATATTTCGTGATTCTACAAGAAACTCTTCTCGGCTATATGTTGCCGGCATATACTAAGACGATGAAACGTAGGGTGCAGGTTGCCCCAAAGTTCTACTATTTTGATGTAGGTATAACCAATTTCCTGCTGCATCGTGAGCAGCTCAGACGTGGCACTGCAGAATACGGACATGCTTTCGAGCATTTCATCATTCAGGAACTCGTGGCATATCTTGAGTATTCGGAGTCGATGAAAGGCTTGTCGTTTTGGCATACCCAAAACAATGCTTACGAAGTAGATGCCATCGTAGGGAATGGGGAAGTGGCAATAGAAATCAAGTCATCGGACAACATCACGACATCCCACCTCAAAGGACTTAAAGCATTCGGTGAGGAATATCCAGATTGCAAGTTGCTCGTCGTGTCACTTGAAGAACGCCCGCGCATGATGAATGGCATAGAGATATGGCCCGCACAGACTTTCCTAAAGAGACTGTGGGACGGGAAAATCGTGTGATAATACCACAGGGACAACTTCGGAGATTATATTAACGTTAGTTCGACGAAATTCACTGACTTGTATAACCCAGCAGTAGGCACTGGGAGTGTGGGCGTCTCGCCCGCACCTCGACGTATAAGTAATATCCAAATAGCCGACATTTACGCCTGATAGTGCGCGAGGTGCGGGCGGGGAATACGTGAAGTATTAGTTGTATTTCAAGATCTGCCCTGGCATTAATCTTATTCGCTTGCCAATTCTGTTGAGTTTACAAAGTTCATCAACAGTTGTTCCGCGCTTCTTTGCTATTGAAGAAAGAGTCTCGCCGGCTGCGACTTTGTGGAATTTGACATTCTTGGCATAACTTGCTTCCGGAGCGGCAATGGCAAGCTCGTCGTCCTCCTCATCGTCACCAATGCTTCTTCCGCCTCCAACGCCACGCAACTTGTTGGCTACGACAGACTCCGACTCATAACGATTGCGATAGAACATGTAATTATCGCCTATCACGTCTTGATTGCGGAAGTCAAACATCAATGCAGGGTTGAGAGCTACGCCGCAGAGTCGTGTCTCGAAATGCAGGTGCGAACCAGTGCTTCTACCGGTGTTTCCTCCAAGACCGATAGGATCGCCAGCCCTTACAATCTGATCTTCTGAAACGAGCTGCTTTGACATGTGTCCGTAAATGGTCTCAAGACCATTGCCGTGTCTGATAACGACGTAATTGCCATAGCCCTTAGCCTCGTAGCGTACCATACGCACCTTTCCGTCGAAGGCAGCCCTTATGGTGTCGCCAATATATACCTTAATGTCGATACCTTTATGCTGACGTCCCCAACGCGGTCCGAAATTTGACGTCACCACTCGGTTGGTGGTAGGCATACAGAATCCGCGCAGGTCAATGTTGAAGGTGTCGGGCAGTGCAGTAGCCTTGTGGGCGTAAATGTTGTTCCAGTCCTCATAGAGGTCAGCTGCCGGTGCCTCCATCTGCTCAACCTGAATCAGTCGGTTGAGAGCAACAGAATCGACAGCTTTCATTTTCTTGTCGATTGGTGCCTGACGTGCCAATATGTCCTGTCCCATCGTCGGGATAGCGGAAATAGACATGAATGTCAGTATTGCGAATGTCTTTAGTTTTCTGAAGTTCATAAATCTTTATAGTTATTTCTGAGCCAATGCTCTGGTCTATAGACGCAACGATAATTACAATCCAATTATGAGTTGCATGTCTTCTGACTGCGGTTATTGTAAAATCAACATTGCAAAGGTAGTAATATTTTTGCAATATCCAAAAGGAAAAGAAGAAATTTATTGTTATTTTAACACTTTTGTCATGAAATGGCAGACCAGTTAACATTAGTTTTGCGCAATTCGAGCAATCTGTGCACAAGAATCGCATTATCAGCACTTTGCAACATAGGATCGGCATCGATAATAGCCTGTGCCTCGTCGCGTGCCATCTGCACAAGTTGTCCGTCACGTGCAATATCGGCTATCTTCAAGTCAAAGGCCATTCCACTTTGCTGTGTTCCTTCAAGGTCGCCGGGACCGCGCAGTTTCAAGTCTGCCTCAGCTATCTTGAAGCCGTCGTTGGTGTCGCACATGATGTCGATGCGCTTGCGAGTGTCGGCACTGAGCTGATAGCAGGTGACGAGAATGCAATATGACTGGTCGGCACCGCGCCCTACCCTGCCCCTAAGCTGATGCAGCTGTGAGAGTCCGAAACGTTGTGCTTCGAGGATGACCATTACCGAGGCGTTGGGAACATTCACTCCCACCTCAATTACAGTAGTGGCGACGAGTATCTGCGTCTCGCCCGAAGCGAAGCGCTGCATCTCCTCCTCCTTTTCCTTTGGCTTTATCTTTCCGTGTACCTTGCTCATCTTGAACTCAGGGAAAATCTGGCGCAAGGTCTCGAAGCCGTCCTCAAGATTCTTCAGGTCGATGTGCTCGCTCTCCTCGATTAGTGGGAATACGATGTATGCCTGTCTGCCCATGCGTATCTGTCGGCGAATGCTCTCGTAGAGCTGCGGCAGCTGTGCGTCATAAACATGCTGAGTATGAACAGGTTTACGACCTGGCGGCAACTCGTCGATGACGCTCACGTCGAGGTCGCCATAAAGAGTCATGGCAAGGGTGCGGGGGATAGGAGTTGCCGTCATCACGAGGACGTGAGGGGGATTGTCGCTCTTGTGCCACAGCTTGGCACGCTGAGCCACGCCGAAGCGGTGTTGCTCATCGACCACGACCATGCCAAGCCGAGCGAAGCGCACCGTGTCTTCTATCACAGCATGAGTGCCTACAAGAATATCAATACGTCCGGCAGCCAAATCCTCAAGAATCATGTTCCTGCGCTTGCCCTTGACTATGCCCGTGAGCAGTTCGACGCGAATGTCCATTCCGTCCAGGAAGTCAAGAATGGTTTTAAGGTGCTGTTCTGCAAGTATTTCCGTGGGGGCCATGATACATGTCTGATAGCCGTTGTCGATGGCAATAAGCATCGACATTAGCGCCACCAGCGTCTTTCCGCTACCTACGTCGCCTTGAAGCAGTCGGTTCATCTGCCGTCCGCTACGCATGTCACCCCATATCTCCCTTATCACCCGCTTCTGCGCACCAGTGAGTGGAAAAGGTAGATGTTCATGATAGAAGCCGTTGAAAATCTCGCCTATGCGGGGGAAAACATATCCCCGATATTTTCTGCGGTTGTCGGAAACATATCTGACGATGTTCAACTGCACATAGAACAGTTCCTCAAACTTCAGCCTCACGCGTGCCTTCTCAAGAGCCTTTGCCGATTCGGGGAAATGAATGTTGCGCAAAGCCTCGTCGCGCGACGCCAGATGCAGCCTTTCCGTCATGGTGTCGGGAAGCGTCTCAGGCAAAGGGTCCTTCATCAAATCCATAAGGTTGCGCATAAGCCTTTCCATCGAGCGCATGGTAAATCCCGCCTTCTTCATCTTCTCCGTCAGCGAATAGTAAGGCTGCAACCCCATTCCCGTAAGCTGCATTTCATCGGCAGGGTCGATGTCGGGGTGCACCACATTGATGCGTCCATTGAACAACGTAGGCTTGCCGAAGACAATATATGTGGTACCAATCTTATAATGCGTGCGCGCATATCGCCCTCCATTAAACCACGTGAGGTCCATAAGGTTACGTCCGTCGGTGAAGTGTGCCACTACACGCTCTCGCCGTGGTCCCATCTCGAAAGTCTCGAAACTGAGTATTCTGCCCTTAATCTGCACGAATGGCATTTCGGTGTTCACCTCCGCTATGTTGTAGAGTTTGCTACGATCGATGTACTTATAGGGATAGTTGGCAAGCAAATCAGCGAAGGTCTTGACGCTAAGTTCGTCGCCAAGAACCTTCGCTCTCTTTGGCCCCACGCCGGGCAGGTATGTTATCTCAGTGTCGAGGTTCAGCATCAGCTATTCGGTTTGTTGAGTTTTCCTTTGAATATAGCCTCAGCCAATATCAAGTCAATGGGTCGAGTGATCTTTATGTTCGTCGCCTCGCCTTCGATATAGGACTCACTCTCTGCAAATTCAGAGCAGACGGAGGCATCGTCGGTAAACGACTCGCTGAAAGGTTGATTGTATGCCTTCCGCATTACTCTTAACGGGAAGCACTGCGGTGTCTGCACAAGACGGTATTCAGAACGAGGCACGTTTCCCTCGCCGACATGATACAATGTGTCGGTAACGGGAATGACAGGTATGCACATGTCGAACTGTCGAGCGCCGTCAAAGCAACGCTCTATAAGGTCAACAGTCAGCAACGGACGCACGCCGTCGTGAATAGCCACCACTCCTTGTTCGTCGTCGCCAATCATAGCGAGTCCGTTCCTCACCGACTGGTAGCGTGTGTCGCCTCCGTTGGCAATGCGCACCTTAATGTTGAACCAATATTTCCTGCACAGTTCGCGCCAATAGTCCTGTTGGTCAGCGGGTAGCACGAGAATGATGTCGAGTTCAGGCGAATAGTCATGGAAACACCTTATTGTGCGCATGAGTATAGGCTCGCAGCCAAGCAGCATGAACTGCTTGGGAATCTCGCCGCCCATGCGCAAGCCCTTGCCTCCCGCAACAATGATGACATGATCCATTACTTTCCCATCAAGTGATTGAAGATCATGCCCTCGCGCAGCATGTCAGCCACTTCCTTGCCTGCAAGCAGCTCAAGTATTGCATAGCCGTAAGGGAAAGCAGCAGCAGGACCCTCGCCTGTAATTATGTTGCCGTCGATGGTTACGAGTTCCCTTGTGTAGGTTGCACCCGTCATTGTGCCTTCGCAGCCGGGATAGCATGTGGCACGCTTTCCTTCGAGGAGTCCGAGCGAGCCGAACACCATCGGTGCAGCGCAGATGGCCGCAATGCGGCGACCAGACTCGTAGTGCTCAACGATAGCCTTGCGCAGTCCCTCGTGGGCATTGAGGTTTGTTGATCCAGGCATTCCGCCAGGCAGCATGAGCAAGTCGGCATCGCTGAGGTCAACGTCGTCAAACACTGCATCGGCCTTTAGCGTAACGCCATGAGCCGACGTAACTTCTTCACTACCAGTGACGCTGACAGTCACCACGTCCTGTCCACCACGCCTAAGTATGTCTAATGGTGCCAAAGCCTCTACATCCTCGAAGCCGTTGGCCATGAATTGATAGATTTTTGCCATAAATAATTCTTAATTTAAGTTTCGCAATTGCTCAACTTCTTTGAATTCAAGGAGAGCCCCTCCTTTTAATTCTTCATTCTTAATTCTTAATTCTTCATTCTTAACTCTTCATTCTTCATTCTTCATTCTTAATTCTTAACTCTTCATTCTTCATTCTTAATTCTTAATTCTTAATCGCTTCCAAGTATTTCCTTATCGTCTCGTGTAGTCCCATATAAAGGGCATCGCAGATGAGAGCATGGCCTATGCTCACCTCGTCAACCCACGGAATCTGCTGATGGAAATAATGGAGGTTTACGAGGCTGAGGTCATGACCGGCATTAAGTCCCAGTCCCAGCTCGCGAGCCGCCTTTGCCGCCTCAACAAAAGGCTTTATGGCTTCCTCGCGGTCAACGAGATAGCCCGAAGCATACGGTTCTGTATATAGTTCCACACGGTCGGTGCCGCACTCCTTTGCTGCGGCAACCATCTCGGGGTCGGGGTCAACGAAGATCGATGTCCTTATCCCAGCCTCCTTGAACCTGCCTACCACGTCGGTCAGGAACGTCTTGCACTGGCGAGTGTCGTAGCCGTGGTTCGACGTTATCTGGTCGTCGGCATCCGGCACAAGAGTGACCTGTGTAGGCACCGTCTCAAGCACCAAGTCGATGTATTTGCCGATGGGATTTCCCTCGATGTTCAGTTCCGTTGTTATCCTGGGTTTGATGTCGCGCACATCCTGGTATCTGATGTGTCTCTCGTCGGGGCGCGGGTGCACTGTTATTCCCTGTGCGCCGAAGGCCTCGCAGTCCATAGCCACCTGCAACACATTGGGGTTGTTTCCTCCGCGTGCGTTTCTTATGGTGGCCACCTTGTTGATGTTTACGCTCAGTTTTGTCATCTTTACCTTTTAAATGAAGTTTAAATTAATGATAATGCGAAAACAAATGGCAGCATAAAACCTCGAATACAAAAATAAATCGGATTTTATTTTGTGTTTTGCCAGGTTTTCACTACCTTTGCCACAATATTTTCGGCAAAGGTAGTGAAAACCGAGCAAAATACAAAGTATTTCGGGAATTATTTTCTAAAGAATTGCCAACATAGATAAACTTATGGCATCACGTACACTCAGATTTGCCATCTTCGGCAATATTTACCAGGCCAAAAAGTCGGCCTACATCAACGACATCATCGGTTCGCTGAAGGAAAGCGGAGCCGAGGTGAGCATCGACAGCGAGTTTCATAATTTCCTCGTCGATACGGGACGTGCTGAACTGCCCGTCGATAACGTGTTCAGTGGCAACGACTTCGATGCCGACTTCGTTGTGTCAATGGGAGGCGACGGAACTTTCCTCAAGGCAGCAAGCCGCGTAGGAGAGAAGAACATTCCCATCATCGGCGTGAACATGGGACGCTTGGGATTCCTTGCCGACGTGCACCCCGAAGAGATTCACGACTGCGTAAAGGCTCTTTACGAAAAGAAATACACCATCGAGGACCGAACGGTGATAAAGGTAACGGCGGAAGGCAACGACCTCGTGGGCAGCGATTGCGCCCTCAACGACGTGGCAATCCTCAAGCGCGACAGCGCATCGATGATTACCATTCACGCAAGCATCAACGGCGAGCACCTCACCACCTATCAGGCTGACGGACTTGTAGTAAGCACTCCCACCGGCTCCACGGCTTATTCACTTTCCGTAGGTGGACCTATCATTGTGCCTGGCACCCACGTCTTCTCGCTTACTGCCGTTGCTCCACACAGTCTTGGCATGAGGCCGATAGTACTCTCCGACGATTCCATCATCACACTCCGCGTGGAATGTCGCAGTCACCATTTCCTCGTCGCCCTCGACGGAAGAAGCGAGAAGTGCATCGAAGGCTCGACAATAACACTACAAAAAGCCCCTTACAACATAAAGATTGTAAAGCGCCAAGAATCCACTTTTTATTCAACGCTCAGAGAAAAGATGATGTGGGGCGCTGACACAAGAGGCTGACACTGGCATAGACACGCCAACCGCCTTTGCTACCACGTCCACGACTGGGTGTAGCTGTTGGCTTCCACCTTCTCTTCTATGTCGTCGGGCAGGTTGCAGAAGAAGTCGATGCCTGTCAACTCCTCCAGCTTGTCGATGCTCAGCACATAGTCTCTGAGGTCGTCGCCCGAGTGGTCAACGTTTATGTTCTCCGCCCAGAAAGCTATTGCCTTATATCCACCGGTGTTTTTGTAGAGTATTGCCATGTAGAAATACTTAGGCACTATTAGCTTGTCCTTTATGCGTTCTATTATGTTCGCCTCGCTGTCTATGGTGCCTCCCTTGCATACGTACATGGTATCTGTGGCGGGCGAGTTGGCTATCCATTTCCTCATCCTGTCCTCCATGTTTGCCCAAAGCTTCTGGTTGAACTGCGGATACTGGGGCTGCATGTTGGTGAGGAAGAATGTCTGGCGGTTTGCCTCAGTGGAATACTGGCGGTCGGCAGACGGACAGATATGTCCGTGGTCATAGCCCGAGCCCTTGAAATAGTCCTGGTCCCAATAGAGGTTGGAGCCAAGCTTCTCAAGATCCTCGTCAAACGGATACTGAGGGTTTCCCTCGTATCTTCCGGCGTTGCCCGTGTA
>JBJEKR010000081.1:0-15506 GCA_051878735.1 Prevotella sp.
AATAATGAGTAACTTGCCAATCCTGTGATGTATCGCTGAGGGTGAGCCATGTCTTGCTCTGACCATTAAAAGTAGAAGATTTGAAATCTCCAAGATATTTGCTGTTCGCAACCGACTGGATTGTATATATATCCCCAGTAGAAGAGTTACTAAACTTGAACACGTCGGTATTATCTCCATCGGTCTCCTGTGTTTTTTGTAGATAATTTCCGTTGGCATAAAGATTTACTTTCGAATTCGGCACATACATACGATAATAACCATCAGCGGTTATGCTCTCGGCATTTGTCTGTGCAAAGGCACTACCTGCGAAAAGCAGTGTCATGACGCTTGTGATAATTGATCTTTTCATAATTTTTATTTTTTTAGTTATACAATATGGAGCCACCTTGCCATCAAACAAGATGGCTCCGGTAGAATAAAATTAATTATATGCTATTAAATACATTCGTAAACCTGTTATTCCGAATTTACGGCTTCACAGTAAGGAATGCGTTGGTAGGATTGCCTTGCAGAACTTTCAGGTCGTCGAAACGGATGGTGCGGTCACCGCCCGTAGCGACATAGAGTCCCCACTTGCCGCCCAGGCTGGCGCCTTTGTAGTCGCCGCTGTCCTGGTCGTCCAGAATGTTGTCGGTAATCCAGTTGCCAAAGGCAAAGTTGATGTTGCCCGAATCGAATGTCGGCTTTGCCTCAACAATGTCGTCACCCATCCAAACCTTGACGTTACCCTTGTTGTTGCGTCCGGCCTTGAAATAGACCACGATGGGTATCCACTTGTCCCAAGTCAGCTTGCCTACTGTCTTGGTCACCTCGGCTGAGGCAGCCGCAGAGCCGCGGTAGTGAACCGTCAGGTCTTCGTTGTTGATCTTCAGGTGACCTGCCCAGGTGTTGGCGTTGCCGGCATTGAAGATCTGCGCGATGCACGAGCCTGTGATGTTCTTCGGATATTCGCCTTCCGGCAGGAATATCTTGAAGCCGTACCAGCCTTCCGATGTGGTCTTGAAGTCGCAAATCACTTCGGCACCTCTGCGCTCACGGCGGTTATCGGCATCCAGGGCTGCCTGGTCGAAGTGTACTTCCATATAGCCGTTTACTGCCTTGGCATAGCTCGGTTCCCATGACCACTGCGCCTTGAACTGTCCAAGCGTGTTGTCGTTGAAGTCGTGGGCAAAGAGTCCCGGAACCACTTTCTCGGGAATCTCGGGCACGATGATTTCTCCCTCTGTCACTTGCTCGTTGGTGATGTGCATGTCGGTAAGAGACAGACCTACTGTGACGAAGTCCACGCGGAGGTAATTCTCACCCGGCTTGAGGTGGAACTTGCCAATCTCGTATTCATAGCCAGGCCAGCTGTAACCGTTGGCAGAGCATTCGGCAGTGACGGTTTCAGTCAGGTTCTCGGGGTCTTGGCCGAACGAGAACTGGATGTTGCCCGTACCCTTGCCCTTGGTTCCGAAGTAGAGGTAGTAATCGTTCTCCTCAAGGACGTTGAACTTGAAGAGGGTCATGTCGCCTACCGCACAATCCCAAAGGGTGAAGCTTGCCACCGGAGTAGTCGCATCGAAGCCATCGCCATAACCGATGCCGTTCTTGTGCTCATAGATAGTCGGCTTGCCGCCCTGCGGTTGTGAATAGCTACAGGGGTTACACTTGCCCGTCAGTTCCACCACGTTGAGGTGAGTGAGGTAGTAGTTGAAGTATCCCGTCACGTCAACATTGGGCGCAGTGACGATCTGCAGTTCGCCAAACTGGAGAGTCGGATTTCCTCCGCGTGCGCCGGAAGGAACAACCACATCCACACGGTCGGCTGTGAACTCAACCACTTCGGCCTGCACCGTGCCTTCTGCCGAGGGGAAAGAGACTACGATGTCATCTTTCGTGATGCCCCTCTGTATGAAGTAGTCGAATCCCTGGCCCATGAAGCTCAATGTAGCGCCCACGGCAACGAAGCTGTCGCTCACTCCCGTTATCTTGGCACCCGGGATGCAAGTGAAATCAGAGGTAGTCTCGGTGCTGTTCTTCCACACCCACAAGCCGATGGGACCGCTCTGTGCGCCTTCGGGAACACGGACCTTGATTTCAGTATCAGACCAGCTGACATATTCGCGGGCTTCAACACCGCCGAAGTAGACACGACCGATGCGTTCAGTCCGTTCGCTGCCGAACTCGGTACCAGTGATGGTAATAACCTGCGTAGGCAATCCTTCTGCCGGACTGAATCCGGTAATCGTAGGTGCGGGATACTTGCCCGCCACAGCGTCATCGTCAGAGCACGCTGTCACTGCAAAGCCGATAAAGGCAAGCAGGAAATACATTAAGATATTATTATATTTTTTCATATCTTGTTCTGATTAATATTGTGATTATTCTGATAATGTTTTTACCACTGCGGATTCTGGAGCAGCTGTGGATTCAGCTGGATTTCATCCGTAGGAATCGGCTGCAGGTAGTTCTTCTTTGCGAACTTGCGGTTCACCTTCTTCTCAGAGATAAGACATCCCGGACGGGTAGGCGTATAAGCAGGATCTTCGTAAGTGATGGTCTCAGTCTCGATATTGCCTTCCCATACGCTGGCTTTATAAACAGCCTCGCCTGTCACAGGGTTCTTCATGTTCACGAGATAGGTGTCTTCACCCTCGTAGTTCACATAAACACCGCATTTCTCCGTACCGAACACCTGCTCAGCGATGCCCCAACGGCAAACGTCGGCGATGCGCAGACCCTCACCATACAATTCCAATGCGCGCTCACGGCGAATCTCACCCAAATAGGACATCTCGCAACCCAAAGACTTGGCACGGGCTATCAAGGCTGCGTTCAGAGGAGCGATGCCTCCACGGGCACGCACGATATTGAGCGACTTGTCCAAATCGTCATCCGAAATCGTTCCGTTTCCTAACTCGCAAACAGCCTCCGCGTATATCAGATACATTTCGGCCAAACGAATGTGCATGCAATCGGGAGCTTCCTGTCCGGCATTGGTCACAGTCTGCAATTCCGTGCAGAACTTACGTCCGCGTGTTCCCACAGAGCTTGTAGAAAGCAGGTTCGGGCAATACTGGTACTTATTGGCAGAAAGTGTGGTTATATCTACAGAATAATCAGCACCTACGCCATACATTCCATATCCCCAAACAAAATCCAAAGCCTTGGGATGGCAGGCGAGCAAACGGTAATCGCGATTCTCAAACTCGGCGTTCATGTTCTTATATCCTTGGAACAAAGGAGATACATGAACAGGCAAACCATCGGTACACAAGTACATGTCAATAAGCTTACGAGTCATGCGCGCAGGCTCAGTATGGGTAAGGTTAGTACCGCTCTGGCGGTTGACATGGTCATAAACCGAACGGAAAATCGCCTCTTTGTTGTCCGCCTTGCTCACGCCGGCAGGATTGGAATCGCTGCCTTCGAGATTGAACAGATAGAAATAGCTTGTGTGGGCATATTTTGAAGGATTGCCTGACTTGGGAGCCTCCTCCACGCCATAGAACAGTTCGAAGGTACCGCTGCTGATGATTTCATCCGAAAGGTTTTTCGCCATCGTCAGGAAGTCGGTCACCGAAGGATAGTTTTCCGGCATGGCCGTACCTGCTCCCGACTTCACACCATCGCCATTGGTAGCGTCTGCGCTTCCAATCCCGTTATACTTCTCCCATGTGCCTTCGTACAGGCAAACACGTGCTTTAAGAGCCTTTGCCGCTTCAAGAGTCACATGACCGTCGTTACTGGTGGACGCAACGGTTGTCTTCTGCAATTTTCCAATGGCAGCGTCCAAATCGTCAAGGACAGACTTCACCACCTCATAACGCGAGTTACGCGGCCCCCATACGATGTCGGTACTGACATCAGGAGTCTTAAGCATCAGAGTGATGCCTCCAAAACGCTGGAGAAGGAAGAAATGATGCCATGCACGGAAGAAAAGCGCCTGGCCCACGGGACCTGCGATTTCATCCTTGTTGGCGTATGCCTCGGCTTTCTCCAAAAGTTGGTTGCAGGCACGCAAACGCTGATAGGTGGTCTTATAGTACGTATCGGACGTAGATGTGGAGTTTGTACCATTTACTGCATCGTGTGAGATGGAAATAAGGTCAGTTCCATAGTCGTGCCGAATAGAGTAAGTAGTATTGCCTCCCCAAGCATACACATCCGTATGCAGCTTGTCGGCGGCAGCCTGGAATTGTTCCAGGTTCTTGAAATAAGTAGCTTCCGTCTCCGCAGCCAACGGCTCCAGATCAAGAAAATCATTCATACAGCTCGTGAGGCTCATTGAACCGAGCATCAAAGCAAATATATATTTATTTGTATTCATAATTACTTCCTGTTTGTTTTATTGTTTTAGAATGTCAAATCAAGACCGAACGAGACAGTACGCGCATAGCAATCCACTTTTCCTTGTCCGGCATTAGCCTGCGCTTCAGGGTCAAAGTTGTCATCTACCTTGGTAATTTCGCCCAAGTTATCTGCCGAAACATATACACGAAGGTTTTCTATGCCAATCTTATTCATCAGATGCTTTGGCAACGTATATCCCAATACCACGTTTTTCACACGGGCATACCAAACTTTCATCACGTTGATGTCATTATACTGGCTGTAGTTCCAGTTGTTAACAGCACCATTGAATGACATAATGGGGAAACGTGCGTTTGGATTGTCCTCTGTCCATGACTCATACAAATATGTACGGTTCTGGTTCATCCACCAGTTGACGAACGGGCCTCTCAATGAATTCTCGCGAATCAGGTTCTGCTGGCCTACACCCTGGATGAATGCCGAGAAATCAAAGCCTTTATACTTGGCGCCAAGGTTCAAACCGAACTGGAAGTGGGGATTGGCATCGCCGTAATAGTAAAGGTCGTCCGAGGTGATTGCACCGTCACCGTTCAAATCTACTTTCCGAACACATCCCGGACGCAACTGGTCATTGCTGTTCTGGGTCGGAGCCAAAGTGCCAGCACCGTTGACAGTTGGATAATAGTCGTTCACATCCTGCTCGGACTGCAAATAGCCGTTGGTCTTGAACACATAGATGGAATTAATGGGTTTGCCTTCCACGATTGCATTCTTACCCCATGAAATGGCGGTAGCACCTTCATAGTCTGTCACCTTGGTTCGGGCATCCGACAAACTGAATCCTACATTATACTGGAAGTCTTGTCCTATCCTGTCATTCCAATTCAATTGAAGTTCCCAACCATTTGAACGGTATCCGCCGGAATTGCTCTTCGGAGCAGTTGCGCCGAGCACCTGAGGATAAGTCATCGAAATAAGCATGTCGTTATTCTTACGGATGTAATATTCGAACGAACCACTCAGACGATTATTCAGCACGGCAAAGTCAATACCAAAGTTTGTTGTGGCAACACGTTCCCAAGTACGCTCGTTGGATGTCATGCTTGAAATCCATGCCGTATTGACTTTCGTGCCGTCATAACCGAATACGGTGTTTCCTCTGCTGATGGTGGAATAATAGTCGTATGCGCCGATACCACCCTGCGAACCAGTTTCGCCGTAAGAAGCGCGAAGCTTCAAATTGTCGAATATATTCCAGTTTTTCACCCATTCGAACTCAGAGAAACGGATACCGGCTGAAAGGCCGTAGAAATTAGCCCAACGGTTGTCCTTGGCAAAACGGGAACTTCCATCACGACGGAACAATCCTTCTACCAGATAGATTCCCTTGTAATCATAGTTGAAACGGCCAATCCATGAAATCATGCCGACTTCGTTACGGTCGCCATCTACCTCCGTAGTGGTCACATCACCCAACTTGATGTCATCAAGCTCATCATTGGTCATACCCTTACGGAACATATAATATTTCTCCCAACGGAGCTTCTCACCTGTCAGACCTGCCATAACACCGATATTATGGTCGCCGAAAGCTCTGTTGTAGTTCAGCAATGCATTATAACTCTGGAAGAAAGTCTCCTCCAAAGTGTTCTTCACCCAGCAGTCATTATCGGCCGACTGGAAGTGAATTGAACCAGAACCCTTTGAATAGTCGGGATATCCATCAATTGAAGTTGACTCGCCTGCCCAGTCATAGAAGGCATAATGAGTCTGGCGCTCTATTTTCTTGTGATGACGGATGCGGAAATTGGCAGAAGTAGTGAAAGACAAGCCCTTTACATACTTGTTGAAGTCCAAAGTTAGCTTACCTCCCAATCTCATAATCTCTTCCGTATTATTGCTGCGGCCACCATCAACCATTTTGCCAACCAAGTTGTTGTTACCGAAGGTGTCGTAGAACTGTCCGTACTCATTGTAGATGGGGAACAGGTACATATCCTGCACACCTTGACCTACACCTTGCTGTGGGCTGCTGGTATTACGTTTGTCGTATGATACGTTGAACTCCGTCTTTATCAAGTCGCTAATCTTATAATCAAGATTTGTGCGGAAGTTATACTTCTTCTGTCCGTCATAAGCCACATCAATCAAAGAACGGTCTTCAGAGTATCCCAACGATGTCATTATCTTTACCTTGTCGTTACCTCCATTGACTGCAATGTTATGGTTTTGTCCCCAAGTGTTGCCATATACAGCATCGAACTGGTCGGCGAAAGGATCCAGAATCTTGTATCCGCCGTTCACCATGCCTTCTATGCGTTCGCCTCTGGCCAATGCCTCCCATACTTCCTGAGGCCATGACAGTTTCCAGTCCTGAGTGTGGTTGGCTCCATACTTATAGTCATTGGCAACAGCCATGTTGTGCATCTGCGCCCATTCCTGACCGGAAGCCAGAGGATAACGCTTACCTACGATATTGACATGCGCGCTACCTGAATAGCTCACCTTCACCTTACCCTCTTTACCGCGCTTGGTGGTCACCAAAATGACACCACCGGCAGCCTTTGTACCATAGATGGCGGCAGCGGCATCCTTCAATACGGAAATGCTTTCCACGTCGTTCGGGTTAATCTGCGAGAGTTCCCATTGGTAAGCCTCCACACCGTCAATGATAATCATCGGATTATTGGCATCGGCATTGACAGATATACCACCACGCAACGTGATACTGGTACCTTCGTTACCAGGACGTGATGATGTACGGGTAATGGTCAGGCCGGGAATCGTACCTTGCAAGGCGGAAGCCATATTTTGTGTGGCCTTGCCTTTAAGAACATCTTCGCCTCTTACCTGAGTTACAGAACCAGAGAGTGTAGCTTTCTTCTGCACACCGTAGCCCACAACCACCACCTCATCAATCACCTTGCTGTCTGGTTCGAGCGTGATATCAAGCGAAGTCTTGCTGCCCACTTTCACCGTCTGCGTCACGCAGCCCACATACGAGATTTCAAGAACAGAAGCACTTGACTTGACATTGATGGTGAAGTTGCCGTCAAGGTCGGTCGCTGTGCCACCCGATGAGCCTTTCTCTCTGACGGTGGCACCAATCAGAGTCTCACCACTGGTATCCTTTACGACACCAGTAATCTTTACTTGTGCCATTGCCGACACGCTGAGAACTGTCAGCAGCATACACATGAAGATTTGTTTTAAATGATTCATAAAAATAAAAATTAAACGTTTGATAGATTATATTTATTTAAACTTACGTCTGACTGTACTGATGCACGTAATCAAAAACAAAAAAAAACTATATTTCCGTCAAAAGAGCGCAAGCCCAGGGAGAGAGTTTCATATTATGTTCAAGATTTCCAGACGCATCGCTTTTCACATATTCCTTTTTGGTGTTCCATGCACTCTTGCGCAAGATTTCCAGCTGAGCGCGGTTGGGAGAATGAGGACGCCCCATCTTCTCCCACTCGTGATAGGCATATCCGTGGTCATAGTCCATCGTCTCCACGATGAATACAGCATTAGGGGTAAGCCCTTTAAGGCGCAGGCTTACATTCTTAGGCGATGCCTGCATGAATGTCTTGGCATTGGCAGCCGACGGCACTTTCTCCTCATATTCCGCAGGATAATTATAGGCTATTGCGGAAATCTTGCCTGTCTTTGAGTTGCGGCTCACAACAAGAGGGTCTTCATTGTACAGCTGCTCGTCACCAAGCTGGTTGAGCATGCGGTAGGCATGGAACGAGGGCTTCACTATCCCCTGGAAATTTATCATGCCGAAACCTCCGTGGAAGATGCTCTCGCCGCCGCCCTTCTCCTCGAAGATGTCAGTGAATGTCCAGTACATAACAGAGTTGGCAAGATGCTGGCATTCGAGCGATGCCTTGATGATATAGGCTGCCGGCGGCAGAAGGTCGTGCATGACGTCACGGCTGTTGGGGCTTGTGCTCCATTCGGTGATGTGTATCTCGGCATCGGGATAGCTGCTGGCGGCAATGGTCTTGCGCAGCCAAGTCAGGTCGTCGCGCAGAGAATGAACATAGCGCACGGCATCCTTGCTTTTCTTGCTCACAGGGTCAAGAGCATAGTCCGTGGGGTAGGCATGGCAGGCTATGAAGTCGCACGGCAGCTGTTCCTTGGCACAGTAGTCGAGGAATTCCTCTATCCACACGCCTTTCCACTGCTGTTTGTTGATGGTCTCCTGAGGGAAGAACACCGACTTCTTATTATCGGTGCGCTCGCCTTCATGACGGTTGTCGGCAATGAAATTGCTGGTGGCAGGACCACCCACCCGCAGGCGCTGGCTGACACTCTTCACTGCCTGGGCAGTGGTCTTGTAAAGCTCAAAATAATCGCTCTTGGTCCCGTCGAAGAACCCGAAGTCAAGGTTTGGCTCGTTCCACACCTCAAAATACCACTGGCTCACCTCGTCAATGCCATAGCGGTCGACCACATGCTGGCAGAAAGCCTTGATGAGGTTGTGCCACTTGGGATAGCGCGAGCGGTCGGGGGTGACGCGGTTCTGATACCACATCTGCAGCTTGGAGTTGTCGGCAGCAATGCCCTTGGGGAAGAACGACAGCTCCACGAAGGGTCTCACACCAGCATCGAGCATGCGGTCGTAAACCTCATCAATGTACTGCCAGCTATAGACTGGCTCACCGTTCTTTTTCTCAAAATATACGCACATGTCGTCATCAAACAGGCCGTGCATCCTGAGATAGCGGAACCCGCCATGGTGCTGAGACAGCCTCAGCTGCTCACCCCATGATGTGCGCAATCCCTCGTTGGCGCGCCCGGCACATGTGCCTACACTCCAGAAATGGTCGAGGGGCTGCGGTTTGACATTTGCAACATCAATTGTCTGTGCCTTGCCTGTCAGACATGCCGACAGCAGGGCAATGGCAAAAAAGATTTTTTTCTTCATCTCTTACGTTTTTTTATTGTATTATCTTGTAAAGCTATAGTCGTGTCCGGCCTCGGTGTGAATGTCATATTCGTAAACCTTCGGCAAAACAGGAGACTGCGGATATTTCAACTCCTTGCTCACAGTTGGTGTCTTTATCGCCGGGCGCAGGTAGAAAGGATTGGCGTTCTCACCGCGGGCACTGCACAGCCCCTCACCGCGAAGCGGAACATAAGAGCGTATGCGCAACTGGCCGCCGTGGCGGGAGTGGATGCGGCATTTAAGCAGCTGGCCGCCCTGCCACTCCATGTCAACCACATAGCCGCCCCGCGCCACTATGCCGCTGATGCTTCCCTCGCTCCAAACCTCTGGCAACGCAGGAAGAAGGTGCAGGGCACCGTCATGACTCTGCATAAGCATCTCGGTAACTCCACTTACATAGCCAAAGTTGCCGTCGATCTGAAATGGCGGATGGGCATCGAAGAGATTCGGGAATGTACGGCCGTCAGGATAGTTGCCTCTCTCCTGGTTTGAGGGAATGAGCTTCAGCATGTTCTGGATAATGCGGTAGGCATGATTGCCGTCAAGCAGGCGCGCCCATAGGTTGATTTTCCATCCTATAGACCATCCCGTGGCCTCATCGCCGCGCTGCAACAAGGAGTTCTTGGCAGCCTGGAAAAGCATGGGATGAGTGAAAGGCGATATCTGTGAGGAGGGATAAAGTCCGTAAAGGTGTGACACATGACGGTGATGGTCGCCGGGATCATCGGCATCCTCAAGCCACTCCTGCAACTGGTTGTGACGGCCTATCTGCATGGGAGGCAACTTTGACAGCACAGTGGCAAGCGTATCCTGCCATTCCTTGTCGCAGTCCAGCGTCCGGGCTGCCTGCAACGCCTGTGACAGCACGTCGAAGGCTATCTGATTGTCCATCGTGCAACCGGCTATGACAGATACGCCACTTGATGTCTCGGCATTGCCCGGACCATGCTCGGGCGACACAGAGGGAACAGTGACAAGCCAGCCATAATGCGGGTGACTGACAAGAAAGTCAACATAGAAACGGGCAGCACCTTTTAATATATTATATATGCCGCTTAGGTATTCGCGGTTGGCTGTATAGAGATACCGCTGCCATAAATGAGTAGAGAGCCAACCTCCGCCATTGGGCCACGCGCCGTAGAAAGCAGGGTCAACCTCGCCTGCCGAACGCCAGATGTCGGTGTTGTGGTGAGCCATCCAACCGCCACAGCCATACATGGTGCGCGCTGTCTCGGCTCCGCTGACTGACAGGTCGCGTACAAGGCTTACCAAAGGTTCGTGGGTCTCGCTGAGATTTGTCTTCTCAGTAGGCCAATAGTTCATCTCAAGATTGATGTTGACGGTATATTTCCCATCCCAGGGAGCAAGCAGGTCCTTGTTCCATATTCCCTGAAGGTTGGCTGCCTGACCTCCAGGCTGTGACGAGGAAATGAGCAGGTAGCGGCCGTAGTTGTACATGAGCACGGGCAACGACGGGTCGTCGTTCTTGCTTGCAAAATCGCGCACACGCAGGTCTGTGTCCCTTTCCTTAGCCATTGACTCGGGCAGCCAGAACTTCACACGGTCGAACTGCTCACGGTATTTAGTAACATGCGACTGCAGAGCTTGGGTGTATGGCACCTTCACGGCCAGTTTCATGGCACGGGATGCCTTTTCACGCTCATTGCCACTGACATCACGGAAATTACGGAAGTTGGTTGCAGCTGATATATATAATGTCACGGCATCGGCATGGCTGACAGTCATGGTGCTGTCGGTAAGAGACACCGTGCCTCCGTCTGCCATAGCCTGTAGCTGGGTCTCCATCCGCACGGCTCCCTTTATACCCTCATGGTCCTGCCCATAACCGCTGAGCACAAGTGTCTTGCCACGCCTGAACGTTGCCGACTGCTTTAGCGGAGTGTCAAAATACGCGGTAAAGCTGACGGCAGACTTGGCATCGGCGGTGAGACGCATGATGATGACATCGTCTGTAAACGAGGCAAACAGTTCGCGCCTGTAGGTGATGTTGCCAACCTTATAAGTCGTGACAGCCACGGCATTGGCAAGATTGAGCTCACGGTGATAGGCCGCCGCATCAGACTGATGGGCGAAATCGAGCTTCAGTGAGCCGAGTGTCTGATATGGCATACCGTTATGCCTGGTGCGAAAAGTCTTTTCGATAAGGGCTTGCGCCTCACGGTTCTTGCCGGCAAATACCAGTCGCCTTACCTCAGGCAAGTTCTCAAGTGCCGTAGGACTGTTGTTGTGATGGGGACTGCCGCCCCAGAATGTCTCTTCGTTGAGCTGGAGCTCCTCATGGGCAACACCGCCATAAACCATGGCACCAAGACGTGAGTTGCCCACTGGCAGAGCCTCCTCCCAGATTGCGGCCGGGCGGCTGTAGCTGAGCTTGAGCTCGTCTGCATAAGCGCATAGTGTCAATGCAAACAACTGACACCAGATTATTATACATTTCTTCATTTGTACTGTATTGTTTTAATGATTAAATAGCTTTATGAACATATTCCCTTATCTGGCGCAAAGCTTGATATACATGGGCCTCCACCGTGCGTTTGCTGATGTTCAGCTGCCCGGCTATTTCCTTGGAACCTGTCTCGTCACGCCACATCCGAAAGACTTGCGCGCGCTTTGCCGGCATACTGTTCAGGCACTGCTCCTGAAGATGCAGTATGTAATCGCAGTCCATTTTGTCATATATATAATAACAGTCGGCTATATCTGTGCATTGTCTCAGATATTGCTCTGCCATCTTGACCCGTCTGTGATGCCTTACATCGTCAACAATCATGCGGCGGGCAATTGTAAAAATCAGATGTTTGGCAGTTGACTCATTTATTATATCAAGACCCAGTAGTTTCAAAAAGACATCATGTACCATGTCTTCTGCATCCATCTCGTTGTGAGTGTAACAGAGACAATACGCTTTTAACTCATTACGATAGCATTCAAAGATTTTGCCAATAATGCTATTGTTGCAGTCCTCGCCATTTTTGGTTTTCATTTTATTGTTGTTTAAGTTAGACTTTTTTAAATTAGCTTTCGGGGGCAAAGGTAAGTCATTTCCTAAACATAACAATAAAAACGCATTTGTCTTATGTCCAAATGCGTTTTTATATAGTCCAAAAGAGTTAAGACTCTTATTATCAACGACTAAAAGATGAGTATAAAAAAGTTTTTCGGTTTGCTACAGCCTTATCTTTATGTTTTGACGCTTAAGATATTCTGTGGGAGTCATGCCCTCAACCTTGTGAAAGGTACTGAAGAATGATGATTTCTTAAAGCCGCACTGCTCGCTCAGGGAAGTGATTGTAAACTTTGAGCATGCGCCTTCTGCAACAAGCCGTTTGAACTCTTCAAGACGGTAGCTGTTGATGAATTCATAGTAGTTTACCTTTAAATGCATGGAAAAGACATAGCTCAACTTCGCTACAGTCAAGTGCAGCACTTTTGCCAGATCGCTGCGCTTTAGCTCAGGATTGCAATAAGCGCGTGATGTCTCAAGATAATTACGCATACGGTTTACGATGTCCTGACATTCCTCCTCAGAGAGTTTCATCTGATGATATTTCAGTGTCTTGAGGTCTTCAGGTTTTGTTTCCATGTAGTCCTGCTGCTGCAACGACAATTCCTCTGCCTTCTGCTCCATTTCCACAAGTGCATCTTCAATCTCTCCACGCTCCTTGATGATTATACGTGAGTTTTTATAGTACCTGTACCATGCCCAAAGAAGCACCATGCCCAAAATGAACAAAAACAGCTCAATATAGGCAATCGCAGAGGGTCTCACCTTAATTATATATAGGGTTTCTGTTCCTATTTTGCCCATCTGCCGCACATACAGACGATGATTGCCGAGAGAGAGACCGCTCACCAGAACGTCCTCATTGTAACGGAACATCTTCCATTGATGCCTGCCTTCAATTCTATATTCGAAAAAACACCCCTCAGGCTTGGCATAATCATTAAGCATTGCCTTGAAACGGAGTTTCTGAGATATTATGTTCCATGACAGGCTGATACTTTTTCCGGCATTGATGTCATAGCTTCCCGGCTTCTGTATCAGCTCATCGCCGACATAAGTGTCATAAAGAAAGACATGATAGGTGGTATCGGCAATCCATTCATACAAATTTCCCAATTTTCCCCACAGCAAGCCGCCGGATGTGGCAACATACAAAGTGTCGCCCCGTATGGATATGCCGTCCTTGCTTAATAGAGCAGAGGTGATTCCCCCGCCATATCCGAAATGCTGAAGCCCTGTCCCGTCGGCATTACATCTGAAGAGTCCACGCCCTGTTGTCATCCATAATTTGCCGTCATTGTCAAAGCACAGAGCCGAACATGATTCGGTTATTATGCCATCGGACAATTTCAGACAGTCATAATCAGTCATCTTTGTGTTGGTATGAAACACACCTCCACCGCTGCCGAAATATAGCAGGCCATCAGGACTTTGTGCAGAACACATATACTGTTGTTTGTGAAAATATCCGGACGGGAAACGGCTGGAAGGAAGAAAACGCCCCTGAGGACTGATGACGGCCAACCCGGCAGAGCCGTTAATCCAAGACGTACCGTCAGAGGCAAACATGATGCCAGTGACCCGGCAGTCAGGCAGTTCTGAATTACTGCTGTTTATGAAGCGCACCGTTCCCCGGCGGTCTATTATGCCTATGCCGACATCCGTACCAACCCACAATTCTTCATTGCCTTTTTTCTTCAATGTCAGGACAGAAGCCTTTGAGGTCAGGGCATTGAGTTCATTGCATGGGTATGTTTTTAGCGTCTTTGTGTCAAGTACATTAAGACCGCCATCGTATGTTCCTATGTAATATTTTCCGGCAAACAGCTCTATACATGTCACGATGTTGCCGCCTCCAAGCATGCTTGATGTGTAATGACGTACTGTTCCGGCAGACTCGTCAATATAATAAAGTCCTGTGAGAGTGCCGATGAGCTTCCTGCTTCCATCCATCACAAACGACCTTACATTAAGCGACCCGGTGGAGAAACTGCCATAATGGTAGGTGTTGAACAGAGAGGCACAGTGGTAAGTGTACGATACGCCGAAGTTTGACTGTGCAAACCAGTCGTTGCCGTAGCTGTCACGATAATAGCTGTATATTGCATTGGTTGACAGTTGCAGATCAGACTCACTGTCAGTTCCAAATTTTCTCATTATGCCGGCTGTGGCTCCATCCAGCAGAAAAGCCCCACCGCCATCGGTGGCAACACAGATATTTCCATCGGCATCAGCGGAAATGTCACTGACTACATTTCCCACTTCATTTACATGACGCAAATCACCGTTCTTTATGTCATAGACAAAAAGCCCGCTGTTTTTTGTACCCACATAAAAAAGATTGCCGATAATGGCCATGCTCCCAAAATTTACGCCCTTAGGAAAAACGTTGAGCACGCTTCGCCGCTCCAGTCTGCTTTCATTCGGGAAATAATGGCACAGGGCATCATTAGTCAGCATCCACACTGTGCTGTCCTCGGGACTGAATGCAGTACAATGCACATTGGGGGCACCCTTAATGTCAACTTTGCGCAGCCGGCCGCTCTCATACACGAAAAAACCACGGGGATTGCTGATATACAGACGTTTTTTATCGCAGAGAAGCATACTGTTGGGCATATTCATCAATACTGGCATAAATGCCTTACTTCCTGAAGACAAAACATATATGCCATTTGGAGTGGAGGCATAAATTGATTTGTCTGACGGTGACTCACATATATCATATACAAACGGATGCGGTCCTCCTTCTCCTTCGAACAGGACAGATTCAAGCTTTACTCCATTGAACACACTTACTCCGCCACTCGTGGCTATCCACATCCTTCCAATATAATCGCGAATGATTCTTTTTGCAGTATTGCCTGCCAAGCCATTGCCAATGGTCAGCTCGTTGAGTTCTTTCTTCCTCAGCACATTGCTTCTTGCACTGTCCCCGAAGAAAATGATAACAGCAAACGTTATTGCCAATATATCAAATGTTCTTGAAAATGAGTTGCAGTTTTCAGTCATTGCTTATTTTTTTCTGCAAAATTACAATATTTATTTCATTTTTGCAAAAAAAAACAGGAAAAAAATTATTTTTTATGTGAGATTACATATAATCCATATCTGAAACGTATATATAAGGGAAGTGAGTTAGAAAAAACAAAAAAATGAAAATATGAAAAATAAAAGTATTATTGCTGTCGGGGCTGTGCTGAGCAGCTTCTTTGTACAGGG
>JBJEKR010000082.1:0-3511 GCA_051878735.1 Prevotella sp.
CCTCTCTCTCCGCTCCATAGTCTTATTAATTTTTAAAGAGCTGGATCACATAGCGTTGTGAGCAGCTCTTTTTTTATTTTATAAATCTCATCATATATCCTTTTACCGTATCTCGAAGATTCTCTTTGGCCACTTCCGGTAAAAGGAGTTGTGCAAGTGGACGGGAGTCATTCTCGTTTATGCTTTGTACCTTGGAGAAGTGACGTGAGAGTATCGTGTCAGTGTCGTCTATGGCTCCCGACAATAGCCATGTCTCCACTCCAGCCTTAGTGCAGCGTTTCAGCACTCCATACGGCACCTTGCCCATCATGGTTTGTGCATCAGACTTTCCTTCGCCCGTGATGACGATGTCGGCATCCTTGATCAACTCGTCAAATCCTGCAATATCCAAAATGATGTCTATGCCTGATTGCAGTTCGGCATTGAGGTAAGAGAGTAGGGCATATCCCAAACCACCGGCAGCACCCGCTCCGGGATGGTTGGCCATGTCTTTAGAGGCAATGCCGGCTTCCTCTGTTTTTTGTGCAAATGTTCTAAGCCGATTGTCGAGCAATACGACTTGTTCGGGTGTCGCTCCCTTTTGCGGGGCGAATACGTATGCCGCTCCCTGTTCGCCATACAACGGGTTGGCAACGTCGCAAGCCACGATAAACTTGCACGATGTGTTCAAGCGGCCTCTGTCGCGGAGAGCCTTTAACATTCCCTCTCCTGCATCGCATGTGGCACTTCCCCCAATGCCCATCACAATCCTTTCGCAGCCTCTGTCAATGGCATCGGCAATCATCTCGCCCACACCGTATGTAGTTGTGTCCATCGGGTTGCGTTTGTCCTGTGGAACAAGTGTAAGTCCGCTTGCCGCTGCCATTTCCATATAGGCCGTCTTACCATCGTGAGACATGGCATACGAGCAGTTGACCATGGTCATGAGAGGACCATGTACTGTCAAAGACACGTCAACGGTGGGCAGCAATCGTCTGACACACTCAACAAGTCCCTCGCCTCCGTCGCTTAGCGGCAGTTTGATGACAGTGGAACGAGGAACTGCTGATAGTATTCCTTCCGCAGCAGCATCGCATGCTTCTTTGGCTGATATGCAACCCTTGAATGAGTCAAATGCAACAACTATTTTCTTCATCTAAGTTTACTTGTCGCATTGGTCTGTACATACAGGCATTCCTGCTTCCTGCCAAGCGATGATTCCACCTTTCATGTCAGCAACTTTGAAGCCCTTGGTTTTCAACTTCATTGCTGCATCGTGGCTTCTTCTGCCGCTTCTGCAGTAGATGTAGTAGGTTTTGTTCCTGTCAAGTTTATCAACTCCCTCGCTGAATGTCTTGGAGTCAAGGACATCAAGAGACTTTGCCCCTTTGATGTGTCCATCTGCATATTCAGACGCTTTGCGCACATCAAGGATGACTGCCGTTGAGTCACTCTTTACGGCATCGTCATATTCCTTAGGCGATAGCAGACGTATTCCGTCTTCTGCTTGGCAACTTGTGCAGATGCCTAATATTGTCAGGAATGTTGAAATCTTGTTCTTCATTTTCTATATCGGTATTGTTCTTTATTATTGTATTCAAGTTTTGTCCAGATGGTATGATTTTGGTGCAAAGTTACAAAAATTCGGTGAAACTAACCACTTTCTGCATTATTTTTTCCATGCAATTTATTAGACAATGGTTATCAGAGTGAATAACGGCAAGTAGAGTCAACGTGAACTATAAATACTCTAATCCGAACCTTTTAAAAAACATTAATTCCAAACATTTCATACCCAATATACTTGTACTTTCAGAAATAATCATTAATTTTGCAGTAAAATACGGAATATATGGACTATAAGATTAATAACGATGAGACATGTAAGGTCTCTGAGCCCGTTATTGCCATTGATAGTGTTGCAGTTAAAAGCAACCAAGCTCAATTGTGTCATAAGGAAGATTTTAATTCCCTATGGCAGCGTTCCTTGAGTGTCGAGGAATTTAGAAACAGATGCGTGGCTAAACTTAGTCAAATATATGGAGAAGGCTATTAGAATTCAACCTGAAGCAGAAGAATTCCTATTTGATTTACCTTACATTATGCTCAATGAAGGGTATAAGTCATGCTTTGGGAATGCGTTAGAAATAGTTGAAGAAATAATTAATTTCATCCAAAATCTCAATAACGTACCTCATTATTCCATACCAAAAGAATTCGAATATCATTTTAGCCGTTACGGAATGAATCTAAATTATGCTTTCTTCAAACGTAAATCTTCACGTAAAACGACATGGTATGTCTTCTTTATCTCAACTAATACCCAGATACTTGTTACACATATTTCAAACAACTGGATAGAAGGGCACTATATAAGACAATGAAGTATTTCAAGCAAATGTTGATAGTTCGAGATGGTGTTGGCGGCAATAACACCTGTTGGTTCTGTGAGACAAAGCTTGCTTCCGTTGGCGGATGATATTATGCCTCCTGCTTCCGTCACAATCAGCGAGGCGGCAGCATAGTCCCACGGACTGAGCAAATACTCGAAATACAGTTCACACCTACCCATCGCCAAATAGCATAGCTCTGGCGCACAGGCTCCAAAACGGCGGATGTCATTACACTTGCCAAATGCACTAAGGATTATTCTCGAACATACCTCGGCATACTCCTTATGATAAACTGGCAGGGCGGTGCACAGTATGGCATTGTTGAATGGGCGGTTGGAAACACGTATTCTCTTGCCGTTGAGGTAGGCTCCCTTACCCTTCTCTGCATGGAATAGCTCGTCGGTGCGGGGAATATACACCACACCCATCTGCATTTCTTCGCCATGTTTCAGTCCTACGCAGATGGCACACTGGTCGATGCCACGGCTATAGTTGGCAGTACCGTCGATGGGGTCAATAATCCATGTGTATTCATGCTCAAGGTTGTTGATGTCCTTTTCCTCGCATAGGAATCCCGACTCAGGCATCAGCTCTGACAGCCTTTCGCACAAAAAGTTCTGCACGGCAACATCCGAGGATGTCACAATGTTCTCACAACCTCCCTTTTGTTCTATCTCAAACCCGTCGGTGACCATCAGTCGTGAAGCATCACGGACGATACTTATTAGTTGTTCAATTGTTATCATCTGTTGTTTCTAATTTCCAATGTTATATCCATATACGACCGCTTGCCATCAATATAGTCGGCATACAGTCTCTCTTCGCTTCTTCCTTTCAGAATATGGCATTTGCCACATAGCTCGCAGTTATGTAGGCATTTCCATTCATTCAGAACATAATTCAAACGCTCTTCTTTTGTTGATGATTCGATACTGGGTGCAGCCATGACATTATATATTATATAATAGTTATGGTTCAGCCTTCTGCCGTCCGTATTTCTGTTCATCTACGTTGGCATCATACGGCCTACTATGTTGCCGCAAAGGTACACAATATTTTGCAAAGCACAAAGAATAATGTCGTATTTAGTGTGAAATTACAATAAGATTATTAATCTTTATGCGATAAGGTTATTAATC
>JBJEKR010000083.1:0-3491 GCA_051878735.1 Prevotella sp.
GCATTGCCGACTGGAACTTACCAAGAGCCGAACCGTTGTTAGGATTCATCTGTCCGCCAGTGATGAAGTCGGCAGAGTTCTCGAACTTCACGCCTGTCTGCAACTTCGGACCAATGATGGTGATATTTGAGAATGTTGCCGTAGTGTAAGGCGAAACGTCAGAACCACTGGCATTGTTGTCGCTCTCGAAACCGTTACTCTGCGACTTGTCGGCTATGCGTGCATCGCGAACCACAAGACCATACTGCACTGCGCCGGAGAAGCCATTGTCAGTGTCGAAGTCGTCGTCCCAACCGTGGAAGGCAACAAGATTCTTGCAGTTCACCGTTCCACCAAACCACTCGAAGGAGTCGTCGTTGGAGTATGAAACTTGAACGTGGTCAATCTGTGTGCCGCTGCCTACTGAACCAAGTGTAAGACCGTTGATTTCCTGGTCTGTCTGGAAAGGATAACCAGCAAACTCAATGCGGACATAGCTCAACACACCTGAGTTGTCGGCATCGTCGTTGCCACCGTGTTTTGTGCGTGGGCCACCCTCAATCTGCATCTCTGTCTGGTTGTTGCGAGCTTTTCCGCAGATGATGATGCCGCCCCAGTCACCAGGCTTGCGGCTACCGGCAGCCTCCTCCGAAGTGAATACAATAGGCTCCGTAGCAGTTCCCTTGGCAATGAGCTTGCCGCCACGCTCGGCAATGAGCGAAGCCTTCGTCTGCTTGTCACCCTTGATTACGGTTCCTGGCTCGATGGTCAGCTCTGCACCATTGGCTATATAAACCCAACCTTTCAGCAGGTAGGTACCTTTCTTCAATGTCTGCTTACCCGTGAATACAAACTCTGCATCGCCATTTCCAATCTGTGTTCCATTTACGTTCTCGCTGTTGTCAACAACGTCGAAGAGCAGGTGGTCGCAAGCCTTCAGACCTCCGTCGGTGCTCCAAGTGTAGGTCTCAGTTGGAGTTGTCGGAACGTTGGGAGTTGTCCCTGGCTCGTCGTTGTCACTGCTGCATGCTGTCATGCAAGTTGCAAGCGCGATGATGCTTGCCAAACTCAAAAACTTTACTTTTTTCATCTTTTTATATATTTAAGAAAACGATTAATCAATTTTTTCGGTTGGGAGTGGGTCTCCCCTCTTTTCAAAAGCTAACCACGCACGACACCCCGATGTTGCGCCCTGGCTTATACTGTCGAGTAATCTGAACCACCTCGCGCGTTGCTCCGTCCTTAGAAGTCACTTCGTCAAACTGCTTGTAGCTGACTTTCTGCGCCAATATGTCGCGGATGTTTGCCTTCAACTCGATGTGCTTGCCAAACTTCTTCGACACGGTAAGGTCGAGAACGTCGCGAGGCATCTCGTAGGAATCTGGCACGCGAGCATTGTCCTCGCTGCCTGAGCTTCCCTCGCTGCGGCCTACGCCAATGATGCGCTTTCCAATGCGGTTGTAGAGCAGCGAGACATTCAGCTGTTGCCTGTCGTTCCTGTAAAAGAGTCCCGTGTTGATTAGGTAAGGCGACTGACCTTGCATCGGGCGGTTCTCGTTGCGCGAGCCTTCGGGGAAGTTCACACGCGAATGAATCAGCGTGCCGTTGAACGAGAGCGAGAAGTTGCGAAGCCCGATGAAGGAGAGGTCTTTGCGAATGTCAAGCTCAACGCCGAAGTTGTCGGCACTCTTTGCGTTCTCGTAAGAGTAGATAAGGCTCGTTCCACCAGCTACGGTATAGGTCCACTCTATCGGGTTCTCGAATCGCTTGTAAAATCCAGCCAGCGTAATCTGCTCGCCACGAGAGGGATAAAGTTCATAGCGAAGGTCGATGTTGTGAATGTAGCACGATTTCAAACCGACGTTTCCCTGAACGTGTGAGGCAAGGTCGAAGTCGTAATAAACCGAAGGCGACACTTCGCGAAACTCAGGTCGATTAACCGAGCGTCCGTAAGAAAGGCGAAGCTGTTGTCGGTCGTCAATCTTGTAGGTTGAGTTGAGCGAAGGGAAAATGTCGCTGTTGCGATAGTATTTGCTCTGCGGACTCTCCACGTCGTCGCGACTGTTGGTTATCAACTCCATCTGGTTGAACTCGTATCTCACTCCAGCGTTGATGTCGAGCCGTCCGATTGGCAGCGTCGCCAACAGATAGCCAGCGCCAAGCGAGTTGCGACCCTTATAGTTGTTGCGCATACATTTCTCTTCCAACAGATAGAGGCGGTCGGCACCGAAATATTCCTCGTTGCTCAGCAGTTCGGTCATTTCCATCTGACGGAATCCCTGAGGCAGAGTGTTGTCGGCAACATTCCAGTTGTAGATGAACTGTCGAGTGAGATACTCGCGCGAGCGATATTCGCCGTAGGCTCCAACCTTCACTTGCGGATTGATGCCGCCAAGTTCAAAGCAGTGACTGTCGTTGACGTTTGCCGAAACGATGTGCTCGTCGAGCTGCGTAAACTCACGGTTGATCTCGTTTCCCGCAGTCAGCATCATCGTACCACGTTCCAGAGCGTCGTCGATGGTGTAACGCTTGCGGTCGGGCATGCGGCGGTTGGCATACGAGTAGCTTGCGCTCCACTCAAGTGCGTCGGCTTCCAGCGTATGCCTTCCCGTCAGTTGCATGTTGTAGGTGGTGCGACTTCTGTAGTAGTACTCTGCACCCGCCTCATTGTCCGACTGAGCATTCACGCCCGTTCGGTCTGTATAACGGTTGGTAGAAAGTTGATTAAATATATTCTTCAGCTCATATTTGTTATTGCCTGAGCGTGAGAGCAATGCAAGATTAAGCAAGGCTCCTATGCGCACGTTGTTGTTATACTGGTTGTCAACCGACTGGCGCAAGTAGTTGCTACGGTCGTTAGCCGTGTCATACACGCCGAAGAGGTTGTTCACCATGTCCTTGTAGGCACGCGTCTCGTTGGTGTAGTTCAATGCTCCCACCATTCCGAGTTTCATTCCGTTGAGGTCCCAACGATGACTCCAGTCGGCACCGAGTTTCAAGTCGCCAATGGGCTTGCGGCTCTTCACTCGCCAGTCGTTGTTCAGTCCGTTGCCTTGCAAGTCCACCGTTCCCTCGCCCGCAATGGTCTTTAGCTGAGAGTTGAATCCGCCTGATAACATTCTCATGCCATTGTCGAAGCCGAGGAAGTCGGTGGCACTGCCCTTCGTATATTTGAAGTCGGCAAAGTCGGTGGCATCGTTCCAGTTGCCACCTATTGAGAGAGAAAAACTATTTTCCGAAGGAATGTCCTTAGTGTTTATCTGAATGAAACCGCCCGAAAAGTCGGCAGGATATTGTGCCGAAGGCGACTTCACTATCACGAGGTTGTCAATCTGGTTGCTCGGAATGATGTCGAACGAGAAAGCCCTTGAGTCGGCTTCCGAACTCGGCACCGCGCCACCGTTGATCCACACATTATTATATCGTTGCGACAATCCACGTACCATGACGAACTTGTCTTCGATGAGGCTCACGCCTGGCACACGGCGTATCACCTCGCTTGCGTTGTTGTC
>JBJEKR010000084.1:0-3385 GCA_051878735.1 Prevotella sp.
GGATAGAACCAAGTGACAGACACCGTTCGCAACACTGTTTGTGAACGGTGTCTGTGTCATGTCAAAGATAACGTGAGTTCGACAAAAGTCAATTAAAAGTGGAGGCCCCCTCCGTCTCCCCCAAGGGGGAGTGATGGCTGCGCACAGTGGAAGCGGTAACGGGGCTCTCCCCCTTGGGGGAGCCGGAGGGGGCCTCGCCTTAATTCTTAATTCTTAATTCCTTTTTTGGGGTAAGTTTGTTTGCATTATTGATGTTTGTCCTTCTGACATTATGGTAAGGACAATGCTTTTTTCTTGCATTTTTCTGCGTTTAGTGCCATCTAATAGAAATAATTGTAGTACCTTTGTACGCTGAAAAATGATTGGTTTAATGAAGGAAAAGAATAATGAATGTAGGGAGCTGCCCGTTTGGCTGGCTCTGACACCGCTGTTGCTGCTGGTGGCAATGCTGGTGTTCACCATACGTGCCTTTGGCGGCGACTCGCTTGGAGGTCCCAACCAGATAGTGATGCTGGCGGCGGCGTCGGTGTGCTGCGTGATAGGCATTAAGGTGGGGAAGGTGAGATGGCGTGACTTTGAGCGTCAGATAGCGCAGAGCATCTCACAAGTGTCGTCGGCGATGATCATCTTGCTGTTCATAGGGGCCTTGGGTGGCGCATGGATGGTGAGCGGCGTGGTGCCGATGATGATTTACTATGGTCTCGACGTGATACATCCGAGCGTGTTTCTGGTCTCAACATGTGTCATTAGTGCCGTGGTGAGCGTTATGACAGGCAGCTCATGGACCACTATCGCCACGATAGGCGTGGCACTGATGGGCATTGGCAAGGCACAGGGTTTTGACGAGTGCTGGATAGCCGGTGCAACCATCAGCGGTGCCTATTTCGGCGACAAGATTTCCCCGCTGTCAGACACTACCGTCCTTGCGTCGAGTGTATGCCGCGTTAATCTCTTTGCGCACATCAGGTATATGATGATAACCACCATACCGTCGTTCTTGATTGCCCTGCTGGTGTTTTTGGTGGCAGGCTTGTCGCATACGGCAGTTGATTCGGGACATCTTGCCGCTTGTCAGGAATCCATAACGGGGCGGTTTGACATTAGTGCGTGGCTTCTCGTCGTGCCTGTTGCCACGGCAGTGATGATAGCCAAGCGACTGCCGGCATTGGTGACGATGTTCGCCTCAACACTGCTTGGCGTGGTCTTCGCCTTGCTGTTTCAAGCCGATGTGGTGGCAGAGATAGCCGACGGCGACTTGTTTCGTGGTGCCATGCGAGCAGTGTATGGCAGTACGGAGATAAGGACATCAAACCCGATGCTCGACCAACTGGTTGCCACCAGGGGCATGGAGGGTATGCTCTCCACGGTGTGGCTCATTCTGTGCGCCATGTGTTTTGGAGCTACGATGACGGCCGGCGGCATGACGGCAGGCATTGCCCGTCTCTTCACCCGCTTTGCACGCAGCCGTACCTCAACCGTAACTTCCACGGTGTTGACGGGCTTGGTGTTCAACACCACCGTGGCCGATCAGTATATGGGCATCCTGCTTTCTGGCAATGTGTTTCGCGATATTTACGACAAAAATGGACTTGAACCACGTCTGCTTAGTAGAGCCACCGAGGACTCCGTGACGGTGACGTCGGTCTTGGTGCCATGGAACACGTGCGGAATGGCGCAGAGCACGGTGCTGGGAGTAGCCACGCTAACATATCTGCCCTATTGCTTCTTCAACCTCCTTAGTCCGCTGATGAGCATCGTCATTGCGACGGTGGGATATAAGATAAAGGTAATGGAAAAGAAGGAATCTGACAGCGAGATTATGTAAGTCATAAAAAAGAAGGTTGTATCATGGATAATGTGTCAGTAAAGAAGAGTTTGTTTCATCTCACTATGCCGATATTCATCGACATAGCCCTCGTCATGCTGCTTGGAGCGGTTGACACGGTCATGTTGTCGCGTTACAGCGACGATGCCGTAGCTGCCGTGGGGCTTGACAACCAGTTGATTTCGTTCGTGTTCCTCATCTATCAGTTTGTGTCGATGGGAGCTGCCATACTCTGTGCGCAATATTTTGGCGCGGGCTATCGCACTCGGTTTATGCAGATTGTGGGCATTGCCGTGATAGTAAATACGCTTTTGGGCATGGCAGTCAGTTTTTCGTTGTGGATGTGGGCAGAGCCGTTGCTAACGGCTTTCGGCTTGCGTGAGAGTCTGTTGCCCGACGGTGTCAGATACCTTGAGATTACGGGAGCCTTGTCGTTCTTTCAGGCCTTGTCGCTGACTTTCAGCGCGTCGCTGCGTTCCACGGGCAAGACCATAAAGCCGATGATTTCCACCTTGTCGGTAAACATATTGAACATCATTGCCAACTATGCCCTCATCTTTGGACATTTCGGTTGTCCGGCAATGGGCGTTGAGGGTGCTGCGTGGGCAACGGCAGTCAGTCGCATTGCTTCTTCCATTATCCTTGCTTGCTTTATGACTGGCGTATGGCGCACGACAGTGGAGGACAGGCCTCATGGAATGCCTCGCGGCATTGTGTTCCACACGCTTCGCGCCTCATATTTCCTGATAAGTCTGCCGTTCAAGGTGGTGTTCAAGTCGGCTACCGCTGCCCGCACCATCTATACCGCCTACACCCACTATTTCCGTCCGTTCCCATGGCAGGAGATGAAAAACCTGTTCCGCATTGGCATTCCTGCCATGAGCGAGGAGATGTCGTATTCCCTTTCTCAGATAGTCATCACGTTCTTTATCAATCAGATAAGCACCGAAGCCCTTGCCACGAAGGTTTACTGCACCACCACGATAACCTTCGTTATTCTCTTCAGTACGAGTATTGTGCAGGGAGGTGACATTTTAGTGGGTCACTATGTAGGTCAGTCGCGCAATCGTGCAGCCTATATCCTGGGCAACTATGTCTATCGCATGGCAACAATCTTGACGCTTGTGGTGGCTGCCTTGCTTGCTGCCGGAGGCCATACGCTGATGACACTGCTTACAGACAACGAATACATCATAGCTACGGGAACATGGATTTTCTGCATCGACTTCTTCCTGAGCTACGGTCGAGTGAAAAACATCTTTGCCTGCGGCACTCTTCGTGCCACGGGCGATGCCGTCTATCCTGTAATTGTGGGAGTTATATGCCAATGGTCGGTAGCCGTGGGTGTGGCTTGGGTGCTTGGCATTCCGTGTGGCTTAGGTCTGCTTGGAATATGGTTTGCCTTCTGCCTCGACGAGAATCTTCGTGGCGTGATACTCATGCGCCGTTGGCATTCGCTGAAGTGGGAAGGGAAGGCGTTTGTGTAAAAGCCCCCTCCAGCTCCTCCAAGGGGGAGAGAAGAATTAAGAATTAAAAATTAAGAATTAAGAGAAGCCCCCT
>JBJEKR010000085.1:0-3375 GCA_051878735.1 Prevotella sp.
TTAGCCATCAAAAGAACCGCACTGCGCAGGTTTAATTTCATCGAGTTCACGTTATAATAGGATGTTGAACAAATAGCCAGAGAGGATGATGAAGAGGGTGACGGTGGCAAAGAATATCAAGATGAGACGCCATGTCATCACTTTCTTCAGCAGCGTGGCTTCGGGAAGCGAGAGACCTACTACCGCCATCATGAAGGCGATGGCGGTGCCAAGAGGTATGCCCTTTGCCACAAACACCTCGACCACCGGCACTATGCCTGCTGCATTGGCATACATCGGCACGGCAAGAAGGACGCTCAACGGCACGGCAAACCAGTTGTCGCGCGACATGTATTGCTCAAAGAAACCTTCGGGAACGAAGCCGTGCATGAGGGCTCCTATGCCGATGCCTATCAGCACGTAAAGAAGCACGCTGCGCACTATCTGCCATGCGTCGCTGATGATGGTCGGTAGCCGCTGGAAGAAGGTGGCGTCGTCCTTTTCCCATTGCTCTGACTGCTGCTCCGACTGTGCCTGCACCTGTTTTACCCAATCGCTAAGGTAGGGTTCTAGGCGCATACGTCCCAACACTATTCCTCCGAGGCAACCGAGCAGTATGCCACTGACGACATAAATCACCGTCGCCTGCAAGCCGAACGAGCCGAGGAACATAGCCACGGCAACCTCGTTGACCAACGGCGACGTGATGAGAAATGCCAAGGTGACTCCCAACGGTATGCCGCCTTTCACAAAACCGATGAACAGCGGAATGGACGAGCAGGAGCAGAACGGCGTGATTGCCCCAAAAACCGATGCCAACAGGTATTGAAGTCCGTAGAGACGGTGGCTGACGAGATAGTTCCTCAGTCGCTCGATGGGAAAATAGGCGTTGACAATGCCCATGACTGTGCTGATGAGAAAGAGCAGAATCAGAATCTTGATGCTGTCATAGACGAAGAAGTTGACGGCACCGCCCAATGCTGTGGTGCTGTCCAATCCTATCACTGTGTATATAAGCCAATCGGCAAATCGCTGTATCATGGTTCAGCTGACTATTTGACAAGTTTTAAATTCCCAATATCTGTTTTACCTCCGATTCCGAAGGCACTCTGCCTTTCATCACCACCTTACCGTCAATGACGATAGCAGGTGTTGACATGATGTTATAGCGCATGATTTCCTCTATGTCATCCACTTTGGTCAGTTCTGCGTCTAACCCATTTGAGTTCACTACTTTCTCCACTACGGCAAATGTTTTCTTGCACTTGGAACAGCCTGGACCAAGCACCTTGATTTCTTTCTTTTCCATAAATGTCTATAAATAAAATGTATATGCGTAATATAATCCCACAAGGATGAAGAGTGCCGCCACAAAGCGGTTGAACCACTTTTGGAACACCTGCATCTTGTGATAAAAGCCTGCTATGTTTGCCACGCTATAGGCAATGATCCAAGCCACTGCCACCACGGGCAATCCCGTTGCCAAGGCATAGACGGCAGGCAAGGCATAGCCTCCAGTCGCCGATGCCGACATCGGTATGAGCATGCCGAAGTAGAACAGTCCGCTGGTAGGACAGAACGCCATTGCGAACAGAACGCCAAGCAGCAGACTGCCCCATGCGCCTCTGAGACGTTCGCCTCGTTCCGATGCGTTGATGCCGAAGCGAGACAGTGACAATCTATCGCCAAACAACATCAGCAAGCCCATAACAATAAGTATAGGACTCAAAAGCACCTCTCCCCAAAGGCTCACCTCCGACTGAAGGTCGAAAGTGTCGATGCCTCGTCTGAGCATGAAAATTAGCAAAGCACCAAGCAACGAGTATGCCAAGATGCGCCCAAAAGTGTAGAGAATGCCATAGAGAAACGTGCGGTTCTTGCTCTCTATGTCCTTGCTGATGAATCCGATGGCAGTGATGTTTGTGGCAAGCGGACAGGGGCTTACTGACGTGAGCAGTCCCAGGATGAAAGCCGTCAGCACAGGCATTTCGCTTCCTTCAAGCCATGTTTGCAGTATGTCCATCGCACAGCGTTATTTCAGCAGTTCGTTAATCTTTCCGCTCACTCCCTTCTTGAATTCCTCGCTGTTGTTGCGAGCGTTCTTGAAGGCAAACTGCGTCATGTCGTTGCGCTTCTCCTTGCCGTCCTTCCAACCGTTCACATATAGCGACGACCAACTGACACGATAGTCCTTGGCAATCTTTTCGCCCTCTGCGGTCGAGATGTCAACGGTCTTGAACACCACCTTGCCATTCTTTTTCTCGGCGGCGAAGGTGTTGTCAACCACCTCACGAGCATACTTTTCAATGGCCTTGCACGTCACGCAACGCTGTTTGCCATGGAAGTACATCACTTCCACATGGTCTTTAGCCTTTGTCTGTGCCATCGTTGTCATGGCAAACAGACTCATAAACACTAACAATAAAACTCTGTTCATAATCATATTAGTAAAGTTTGTATTTCGTAAAACAACGAACATTTGAAAGATAATGAAAGGGGCGAACGCGCAGATGCCCCAAACCCTTAGCAACAACCTTCTTTCTTGCAGAGACACTGCCCGAAGAAACCGCCAAACAGTTCCTTCGCCAACAGCCAGTTGTCGCGATTGATGCAGTATTTCACCTTCGGCGGCTCCACTTCTCCCTGTATCAGTCCAGCCTCCTTCAGTTCCTTTAGATGCTGTGACACTGTGGCTTTGGCTATAGGTAGTTCCTCGTTTATGTCACCGAAGTAGCACGTCTGCTGCTTGGCAAGAAACTGCAAGATGGCGATTCGTGCCGGATGCCCCATTGCCTTGGCGAATCTTGCCAGCTGCTCCTGTCTTATGCTATAATCCTTGTTTGCCATATCCGATATTTTGTTCGCAAAGATACGAACAATCCGTCAATTCACCAAATAAGATTCAGTTTTTCTGCAAATACAGCCCAAAGTTTAACCTTTGTTCACAAAATATTCAATATTGCGATATTTCCTAATTCTTTTCGTCGGTTTTCATGAAAAAAGTTGTATCTTTAACGTGAGTTCGACGAATTCATATTTAAAACAACCGTCTAATGTAGGCGCTGCACTGGGAGTGTGGGCGTCTCGCCCGCACCCTGTGATTAATCAGACGTAAATGTCGGCTATTTGGATATTACTTATACGTCGAGGTGCGGGCGGGACGCCCACACTCCCAGTCATTGGCGCATTATAAAGGGATTTTCATCGAAATTAAACCTGCGCAGTGCGGTTCTTTTGATGGCTAAACCTGCGCTGTGCGGTAACTTACTCTCCCCCTAAGGTAGGGGGAGTCCCCCGAAGGGGGGAGGGAGTATGTACGTCCGATTAATCAGATTGTTGCCGATCAACGCTGTCGCCCGACTAAAATAGGGGCGCTTTATAAGGAAAGGGAATTTC
>JBJEKR010000086.1:0-3360 GCA_051878735.1 Prevotella sp.
TGTAGTTGTCGTTCTGCGACTTGCAGAAATCCACCACGTCCTGCCGCTTCAGTTCAAGCCTTAGGTTCTCCGCTCCGACCTTTCTGAAATCCACAATCCGGCTTACCAACTTGTTCAGTCTGTTGGCATTGCGTTGCATGTCGGCGATGTATATGCGTGGTGTCCTTATGGGGTCTTTGCCTTCCTCAAGTATTTCTTCTATTTGTGCCATTATGAGGAAGATAGGAGTACGCAACTCGTGAACGATGCTGGTGTAGAAGTCCTGCTTCGCCTCGTTGAGTCGTTTCTCCGATTGCTTCTCCACCTCTGCAATCTCCATTTTGTGCTTCACATTCAACGTGTGGAGATAGGAGCGAACGACAGCCACTATAACGCCTACAATCAGTACTATGGCAATCAGCTTTGCCCACCAACTGAGATACCACGGTGGAGTGACCACTATGTCGAGCTGTTTTGGCTCCGACCACTTCACACCGTCACTTGTAGCCCTTACTTGCAGTTGGTATTTGCCAGGTGGAACTTTGGTATATTCTATTGCGCCATTGCTTGCCTCACGCCACTGGGTGTCAAAGCCTACCAGACGGCAAGAATAGACAATGCGGTTTGACGATACGAAATCGGGCGCGGAAAACCTCACAATAAAGAAGTTCTCGTCATGATCAAGCCTTACGGTTCCGTTGGTGGAAGTATAGAGATTGAAAGAGCGGCGCCCGTTAAGGATTTCCATTGACAGGAAGAATATATCATCGCTGCCTTCGGGGAAACGTATCTTTGAGACATCGAAATAAATCAGTCCTTTGGTAGTTCCGAAAAATGTAGTGTTGTTTAGTGTGGCTGCACTATTATATGTGTACTCCGACACCTCGTCATCAACGTTCAATCGGGTGAATTTCTCTGTTCCCGCTTCCATAAGATAAAGGCCGTCGTACGTCCCGACAACGAAGTTTCCCTGCTCGTCCTCGCTCATTGATGTCACATTGGCATCATCAAGCCCTTGTTTTGTACCGTAACTGAAAAGCTGTCGTCTTTTTTCATCCATCTTGTAGAAGCCCGAATGTTCACAGCTGAACCACATGCAGCCATCTCGAGCAAGATATAGAAAACAAACATTATCGTTGGGAAGCGTGATATCCTTTGTACCTGAAGAATATCTCTTCAAAATTTTCCTGCTCACGCGGTCAATTTTAATTAAACCTTGATAGCGGCAAGCCACCCACACTACGTCATTGTCAATAGCTATACCCATGGAATAAGCCTCATCGATATTCACTCTGTCTATCGTTTCCGTATGCTTGTTGAAGACGAACACGTCTGGTCCAGCCAACCAAATGTTTCCCTTGCCGTCGTCCTTCATTGTCCAAAGGTTCTGGGCGTCACGTCTTGTTGAGGGCATCGGAAAAGTCTTGAAAGTGTGTGCCGACTTGGAATATTTTACCAAACCTTTTGTGTAAACCGTCAGCCAGATATGTTCTCCATCGTCCATCATCGACGTTATGTTGTTTCCCGGCAGGTTGCTGTTGGCTGTCGTGAATGTTGTCTTGTGGTCGCTCTTCCTGTCATATATTTCCAGTCCGCCACCATCAAGTCCTATGTAGAGTTGGCTTTCTGTTGGTATTATCGCCGTCACTATGTCATACGACAGCTGATGGTTTGAACGGTTCAGGATGCTGAACCACCTGAACCTTTCGGTATAGAGGTTCAATCCCATACGATAAGTGCCAATCCATAGATTCTCCTGCCTATCGACGAAGAGCGAATAGACGGCATCGCCACTTATATTGCTGTTGTATGGGTTGTAGTTTATGCACGTCATGCCATTGTCAACGATTATGCCACCACCATCTATTCCGAATATGGTATTTGATCCATGGTCAGTAGTCGCCATAAGTCCGCTGGGGACCTGTTCGTCATTTGGCTTTATGCGGTTGTTTTCTATCTTAAACGAGAGGCTTTTGTAGCCTATGCCATAACCGACAAACAAGCTATTCTTGTTTTTGCTATAGTATATGTTCACGAGCGAGGTATTGATTGTCGTCAAAGGCAGATGGTCTATCACCGTTTCTCCATCATCTGCCAAGAGGTACATTCCCTTGGGACCAGTGGCTACGAGCATATCGTCACGATATGTTGTCACGGCAGTGTATAGCATACCATACTGGTTTATAGGAGTGAAGCACTCCTCATTGAAATTGCAGCGATACATCCGTCCGTTATTGTCAACGGCAAAGAATCCCTTCGAGTTGCTTATGATGTGATTGAAACGTCCTTTAAGGGGACTTGTTCCGTGTTTCGGGTCTTTTGTTGTGGCATGACGGAACAGTCCGTCAGCCAATGAGTAGAAGTCAATGCCGTTGTCCGTAGCTATCCAGATGCCGTTGTCGGTAGGGCACAATGCCCTCACCACACTGTTGGAGATGGTTGTCTCGTCGTTGTCATCATGAAAGAATGAAGTGAATTGGTTTCCGTCATAACGGCACAGCCCATTGAATGTTCCAATCCATAGGAAACCGTTTGTGTCCTGCCTAATGCAGCAGATACTATTGTCGCATACTCCTTGCGACTTGTAATAAGAACGAAAATACTTTTGTGCCGACACCGCCAGGGGCATCAGCACAAAAGCCAATATGATTGCCTGCAATCGCAGTCTAAGTATCGTTTTCAGCGTCATACAGTGTGCCTGTCTGTTTTTTCGGTTGCTAAGGTAAGCATTTTTCCCGAAAGTTCAGTCCATTTCGGCAAAAAACTTCTCGATAAGTTCCTTATTGACGAAATGACATTCCGCTCCACAGGTCGTTTTCTTGTCCATAAGACTCTCCAAAGCCTTGAATCCCGTTGGGTCGGCATCAATAATCGTCCTTTGGTATTTGTCGCTTGCCTTACGTGCATTTGCGTCTGTCGGCAAGTCGGTGTATCTGCCCAGATACCAGTTACCCAGAAAGTCGTTGTGCGTTGACAAGTTCATCTCAAAACGGCTTGGCTCTGCCGTGTAGAAGATGTTTTCTTTGAAGGTGGTACGGTCGGCATAGCCGTCCCACGAGTCGCTGCACACCATTGTGCGATCGGCGTCAGCCGCAGTCTTGGGATTGGAGTGTATGATGTTGCGTTCCACCAAAGTCTCTTCCACACGTCCTGCAATGTGTATGTTTGGCGAGAACATCCCTTGGCGCGTCGCCTTGGGTCGCTGCCCGTCGCCGATGCTGATGTTGTAACGCACGATGCTGCCCTTGTTGCCAATGCTGTAATTGCGCTCGTTGCCCGAGTCGCAGATTAACACCATGCCGCCATAGTTGTCGTGGCTATAATTATACTGTATCAGCGTGTTGCGACAGTTGTAGTCGCAGTCGTAGCCCTGTGCGTCCC
>JBJEKR010000087.1:0-3355 GCA_051878735.1 Prevotella sp.
TGGTGGTGTATCTGTCCACCATCCGTTTTTTGCCGATGCGTCGCAGTCTTTCGTTCAGCTCCAAGGTGTAGCCGATGATGCCTTGTAATTCCTTCCCTTCATGGAAGTTTTCAACCACCATGTCAGAGGTGTAAGGTTGTCCCTCCTTGTCCAACCGTGCAATGACCAACAGCAGTTTCTTCCTGTCTGTTTCCAACGTCTCTTTCAATGAATGGAGGTAGTCGCTACGCTGCGAAGAGGAGGAAGTTGGCTGTATGATGCTTGAATGGTCCGCATCCCACTCTGAGGAATATATTCTGTACTCTGTATGGATTTGCCTAACCACACGGTTGTGTATTACCTGATAATACAGGCGACCCTCTTTCTCTTGAACGGAGGAGGTTCTGTACTTTAATTTGATGGATGCCATAATTCTCTGACTTTAACACTGACATTACTTTTATTACCTTAATATATATAATATAAGTGATTGGCGAACAGTGACAGGAGGTGCGGTGTCTCACCTCACTTAATCGAAATTATTACATCATGGTACGGAACTGCTGTATCTCCTTGATCATGGCTTTCACGTCCTCCCCAACCTGAACGAAGTTCTTGTAGAGGATGCGCTCTCGCTCTTCCTTGCTCTTGAACTTATAGAACTTAGGGAGAGGGACATACTCCGATTCCTCCTTCTTGATTTCCGCCATGTCGAAGTCGGTCTTGCAGTAGAACTTGGAAGTCTTAAACGGACGGAGCAGCGAGAGCAGAAGCCAAGTTTACTTGGATTATGCCGAGTCGTGACTTTTGACGACGGTCAAAAGTAGACATTGAAGGCGAAGCCAACGTAGCCACCTTGCTATACACGAGGTTGCCGTCATGGTAAATCATCCACCGCTTGATGCGAGTGTGGATGTCCGTCACCACACCGCCCAAGAAGTCCAACTGCTCCGGCTCCAGTGCGTAGGCGAAGAACTCCATCAGGATGGAGACGTAAATCACCGCCCTGAATATCTTGTAAAACCCTTGTAACTCCTTGCTTTCTTCCATGATTTTTATTGATTATGATTCATAAAACGTATTCAATGTGTTAAATTTAAACATTTATAGCGTATTCGTTACCCAAACTCTTGTTTATTTGCTACTTTTTCGCTACCTTTGCACCGTCGAAAGACAAAAGAGCTCTTTATAAAAATGAAAACATCAGAACTGATTCGAATCCTTTCTCGCAATGGTTGCGAATTGGAGAGGCATGGCGGTCGCCACGACAAGTGGGTAAACCGCAAAACGGGAGTGTCCGAATGGATTCCCCGACATGCCGCGGAAGTTCCTAAAGGACTTGCCGAGAAAATCATGAAGAAGTTGGTTGGGGAGTAATCCCTGACCACTTCTCTGGTTTTTTGATTTACAGGGGCTCTTTTTTCAATGCTAACATTTGTCATACAGATATGAAAGTTAAAGTGAGTGTTTACAAAGCGGATGATGGCAGCTTTTGGTGCCACACCGAAAAAGACGTGTATGGAACAGGGCTTAATGGCCAGGGCAACTCCGTAGCCGAAGCCAAGCAGGATTTGTACGCTTGTCTCGAAGAGGCCAAGGAAGACTATGTGTGCCATGGAAGGACTCCCAGCTCGATTGAGTTTGAGTATGTCTATGACCTTCAGTCTTTCTTCGAATATTTCTCTGTGTTCAATGTCACCGAGGTGGCACGACGTGCCGGAATCAATCCTACGCTCATGCGCCAATATACCAGTGGGGTGAAAAAGGCTGGTGAGAAGACCTATGCCAAACTCTCAGCCTGTATCAACGACATCCGTAGGGATATTATCTCCGCCAGCTTCTGACAGTTGTGAAGACGTTTTATTTGCTGCCAACCAAATGTTCACGTAGAGTATGAACGACATCGCTACCAGACTGAAGGAACACCAGCCTTCCACACCGTCAAAAATGGCGTGAGAATGCCGAATGGCGCATGGCTAACAAGCCATGGCTTCGCTATTCGCAGCAGATTGCCATGATGATGCTCGATAGGATGGAGGAACTGCACATGTCCCAAAAGCAGCTTTCAGAACTGATGGGATGCAGTCAGCAGTATGTCTCCAAAGTGCTCAAGGGACAGGAGAACCTATCCCTCGAAACACTCTCCAAGATAGAGCATTGCCTTAATCTCCAGATTATCGCAGAGCCGGAATTGGTCTGACTCTATTTTCTTATAGGATGATACCTGATTTTACTCATACTGATAGTATATTGAAGGCCACAGTTGGCTTTGCCTTCGTACGTCGCGACTCGGGATAGTCCAAGCAAGCCATGGTCTCTCCGCTCACTGCTCCGTCCGTTCCCGATGATTCCGTCATCGGGCATTTCATCTTCGTAGCCTTTATTCCATAATCGTGATGATGGGTCTCGCCTTATGCGGCTGCCACTTGGGAGTCTCCTGTATGGCACCGCTGCCAAGCGAGTAGAGCCATGCCTTGGCTGTCGCTTGCCCCTTTACCTCCGTCGATGTCCAACCGATGGAGCAGCGAGCGCAGAGCCGAACTTGTTCGGGCTATGCCGAGTCGTGACAGAGGAAGACGGAGTCAATACCAGCAGTCATCGTCCTCATCGGGAAACAACGTTCGGCGACCATCGGGAAAGCCAATGGGCGTACCGCCGCATTTCAGGATGTAGGGGTTGATGACGTCCTTGGCATGGTAAAGCAGACGCATCTGCGCCACACTGGGGATATAGGCACTCTGACCGTAACGCCACAGGTCGAAGACACGCTCTGCCAAAGGCGACTTCACATCGGTCGTGCCATAGAGGGCAAAGGTGTTGGCATTGCCGTCGTAGGCGGTGAGGTCACAGGAGGTGTCTTGTTCCACACCGATGCTGTCGGCAAAGGCTTCGGGAGCGATGTCCCACAGATAGACGGCATATCCGTTGCCCTCCATCTCTTCCATCTGATTGATGTTGAACACCACGGCAATGGCTTGTTTGCCCGACTGCTCATAGGTCTCATAGGGCATCACCTTGCCGTCAGTGGTCAGTACATGGGTGACTTTCATGGCTGTGTCGGGAAAGTCCTGATGCTCGTCACAGGCAGTCAGCAACACCGTTGCCGCAACTGCAAGAATTGATAATAGCTTCTTCATACGCATAGTCATTTTACAGGAAGTTTCACACCCAGGACGATACCCGTTCTGAACAGGTCTTCGCCCTTAATCATCACGTCTGTCTTCACCTGCCAGAAGAGCTTCCAACCGTGGCGTAAAGTGTAGTTATGCTCATAGCCAAGGTGGATGCCGCCCATGAAGTCATGGGTGTCGCTGCCAGCCGACGCACCGATGCGCATGTTGCCATGGTGGTTGCGTCCTCTCGCCACACAGGGCTT
>JBJEKR010000088.1:0-54112 GCA_051878735.1 Prevotella sp.
GAGCCAGAACGACGAGTAGGTGTTGTTGTAGTCGCCGCCCATGCGTGGCATTGAGCCATTGACATTGTCGGCAGAATAACGGTCAAGCCAGCGGCTTGTCTTGTTTCCACCGTTGGAGATGGTGGTCTCGTCCCAGTTGAAACGGTCGAGTCCCGATACGCCCTGCCAGAATGTTGTCAGGTCGAAGTTCTTCCACGATGCGCCGATGGTAAACGAATACTGGAGTTTCGGGAACGGATTACCAATTATCTGACGGTCGGCATCGTTGATGTTGCCGTCGTCGTTGTAGTCCTCATACATGATATCGCCCAACACTGGAGCCTGTCCGTTCTGTGTTATCACCTTTCCCTCGCTATTGGTGCGCTGGAGGTCTGCCTCAGTGCGATAAAGTCCTATTGCCTTGAGTGCATAGTAGGAACCGATGGCATAACCCTCTCGGTTGATGGTAGAGCCGCTGATGCTCTCCTGTCCATTCATGTCTATGATTTCGTTATCCACACCAGCCAGCGAGAATCCAGCCTGCCATTGCCAGTCGCCAAGACGATCCTGATAGTTGCCGGCAAGTTCCCAACCGCGGTTTCTCACCTTACCCGCATTCTGATAGGGAGCCGACAGCGAACCGAGGAAGATGCCTGGCATTGGCAACTGCAGCAGAATGTCGCTCGTCACCTTGTTGTACCAGTCAAACACTATCGAAATGCGACCACCCCAGAACGAAGCATCGAAGCCGAAATCGGTAATGGTGGTTGTCTCCCACTTGATGTTCTCGTTGGCTATCTTCGAGGTCTTCATTCCAATGTATTTGCTGTCACCAAAATAGTAGCTGCCCTGTGCTGAGAGGGTCTCCGAATAGGCATAGTTACCTATTTCCTGGTTTCCGAGTTTACCCCAGCTACCGCGCAGTTTCAGTGCGCTGAGCCACTTGATGTTCTGCATGAAGGCCTCGTTCGAGATGATCCATGCTGCCGAGAACGATGGGAATGTAGCGTAGCGGTTGGCGCTTGGCAGGCGTGAGCTGCCGTCACGACGTATGTTGAACTCCGCAAGGTAGCGGTCGCCATAGTTGTAGTTCACGCGTCCGAAGAACGACTGCAGACGAGTCTCCTCAGCTGATCCTGAAACATGGTCGTTCTGTGAGCCACCATCCATTTCGTATATGTTGTCGGTTGGGAAGCCTTGCTTGCTCATGGTGTGCGAGTCCCAGCGGTTCTCCTGTACGGAATGTCCTAACAGGAGGTTCACACTGTGCTCGCCCCATTTGTTGTTGTATGTCAGGATGTTCTCGTTGATATAGCTCTTTTCAATCCAACTATAGTCGGTCAGCGTGTTCTGCGTACCGGCAGGATTCAGTATCTCACCCTCGGCGTTGTATTTAGCCTCTGAGCGTGGACTGTAGGTCGAAGTCTCGTTGTTGTAGTATTTATAGGCAAGGCTGCTTCTGAATTTCAGTCCCTTCACGATGTCAACCTCAGCGAATATCTGACCGTCGAATCTCTGGTGCTGGTTGGTCTTGCGACCGTAGTATAAATCTTGTATAGGGTTCTTGAACACCGATGCACCGATATTGCTGTTGCCATCCACACAACCCCAGTTTCCGTCTGAATATTTTACGGGAACAGTAGGACGCGTGAACCATGTCAGATAGCGCATCAGACCCTCGCCTGTAACGCTTGTCACTGGCTCCTGGATGTCCTGACGGCTTCCCGAAAGGTTAAGTCCCAGCTTCACGATGCCTAACTTCGAGTCGATGTTTGAACGGAAGTTGTAGCGGCGGTTGTTGGTGTTCTTCATTATGCCGTCCTGATCCATATACTGTGCCGACAGCATGTAGTGGGTGTTTTGCGACCCGCCGCTTACGGAGAGGTGGTGCTGGTGCATAACAGCTGTGCGGAACATCTCTTCTGCCCAGTTGGTGTTGGCAAAATGATCGGGATCGCTGCCGTTCTTCAGCTTCTGAAGCTGCTCCTCGGTGTAGGCTTTTCCCGGCTGACACTCGTTATACATCTTTGCCCACTCGTATGAGTTTACGAAGTCGGGCAATACCGTTGCCTGCTGTAAGGCAATGCTTCCCGAATATGTAATGGTAGGCTTTTGCTCTGCGCCGCGCTTTGTGGTGACGAGAATCACACCGTTGGCGGCACGCACACCATATATGGCTGCCGATGCAGCATCCTTCAACACCGATACGCTCTCGATATCCTCGGCGGCAAGCTCCGACATCTGCGAGATGCTGCTCTCTATTCCGTCGATAAGCACCATTGGGTTGTTCTTCGAGCCGCTGCCAAGTGTTCCCACGCCACGCACCCTGATTTCAGGATCATCATGTCCTGCCTGGGCACCATTGGTCTGCAACACCACTCCGGGCAATCGTCCCTGTAGCATTGTCGAGGTGTTTGCGACAGGAATGTTCGCCACGTCGTCGAAGTTGACGGCTGCCACCGATCCCGTCAGGTTAGCCTTCTTCTGCGTGCCGTAACCCACGACAACGACCTCCTCCAATGCCTTGGTGTCCTCAGCAAGCTTGATGGTCAGGGTCTGTCCACTGCTGAATGCCACCTCTTTATTAATATAGCCGATGTATGACACCACAAGTGTGCCACGGCTCACGTTGTTGAGGGTGAAGTTACCGTCAAGGTCGGTAACTGTCGCGTTGTTTGAGTTTTGAACTTTGATTGTAGCTCCGATAATAGGTCCTCCATTAGTGTCGGTCACCGTACCTTTCACCACACCCTGCTGCTGTGTGGCTTCCGTTATGCCGACACTGGCAGAATCAGCCCAAACAGGACACGACATTGCCAACAGAGAAACCGTAAACGACGTAAGCACCATGTGCCTCGTTCGTAGTTGAAAACGTTTTTCCATTTGTCTATGTTTTTATTAGTTATTTTTATTAATTAATAGGTTTTAGTCTGTTTCGACAGTGCAAAATTACATTATTTTCGTCAAAGACAAAGGTGTGAAATTCGTATCAATGGGGTATAAATTCGTATTTCATCGGATTTTTAGTAGATAAAACATTGATTGTCGTAAGTCCTACTCAATTAAGATGTGGTTTTTGCGGGTTTTTCGTAAATAATTGCATTTTCTTGTACCCTTTTCATAACATTTGTGTCATAGTTGTATAAAATTGAATAAACAATAACAATAATAATTAACGCAGATGTTATGGAAAGAACAAAACATTTTTTCGCATTGCTTTGCTTGCTGACCTTGATGATGCCAACACGATTGTTGGCGCAGCAGCAGGGCAAAAACGTCAACTTGAAGTGTACCAACATGCCGTTGGCTACAGCCTTGTATAAAGTGGAACAGCAGTCGGGCTACTACAAGATGAACTTCAATTCCGACGACCTCAAAACCTACAACGTGACAGCTGACATCAGGGAAGCCAAAGCTCCCGCTGCCGTAGAACAGTTGCTGAAAGGACTGCCTTTCGCGTCACAGGTCAAGGGGCGCATCATTCAGATCAACCGTAAGGTGAGTGGCGGCATTGCGGCTCGCGGCAGACTCATAGGTGCTGACGGTGAGCCTCTTGTGGGTGCCACGGTGAAGGTTGTGGGCAGTCAAGTGGGTGTGATAACCGATGCCGAAGGTAACTACATTATTAATAATGTGTCGCCCGACGACGTACTGGAATATTCCTACCTCGGCATGAAGACCTATCGCCGCAAGGCATCGGCAAAGCCAGTGAACATTATGCTCGAAGCCGACGACTACACATTGGACGACGTTATGGTGACTGGTTACCAGACCTTGAAGCGCGAGAATGCTACGGGAGCGTTCCAGACAGTGTCGTCGAAAGACCTTGACGAACGCTATACGGCATCGCTCACTGACCGCTTAGAGGGAAAGATAGCAGGACTTGTGAACTACGGCGACCAGATGACCATCCGCGGCGTGGGAACGCTGAAGGCAAGCTCATCGCCGCTCGTCGTGGTTGACGGTCTGCCCATCAACGGCACGTTGGAGGACGTTAATCCTTACGACATCGAGAAGGTGACTGTACTGAAGGATGCCGCCGCTGCCGCCATCTACGGAGCCAGGGCATCAAACGGCGTCATCGTGGTAGTTACCAAGAAGGCGACAAAGGAAAAGCTGTCGGTGGAGTTCAATGCCGACATCACTTCGCAAAACAAACTGAACTACGACGACCTCGGCTATTGCAATGCCGCCGAACTGTTGGAACTGGAGCAGTATAACTTCGACTGGATATGCAAACATCAGGACGCATACGACCAACTGCTTAACAACTACACTGCACGTGGAGGACTGATGCAGCCCATAACCCAACTGATGATTCGCCACAAGGAAGGGCAGATAAGCGATGAGGAATACAACCGCACCATTAGCCAATGGAGCAAGAACAGCTATCGCACAGACTGGCAGAACCTGTTGGAACACAACCGCCTGCAGCAACAATACAACCTGTCGCTCAGGACAAAGGGAAAATATCTCAATTCAAGCGTCATAATAAACTGGAAGGGCGACAATACACAGATGAAAGACCAGTACGACAACACCCTCTCGTTGCAGTACAACGGTGTGATGGACGTGACTAAATGGCTCAATCTCGACTTTGGAGTTACAATCAACAACAACCGCAAGAAAAGCCACGTAGATGGAGCCTACGACCCTTCAGGCATTACAGATTTCGCCGAATATCTCAGCATGTATAATGCCGATGGTACGCCAGCCAGCCTGAAAGCCTACGTTGACCTTACCGAGCCAACACTCTCCGACCCTGCCCTTGGCTTGAAGAGCGAGGCTTACGTGCCACTGACCGACCTTAACCTCAACTTCAACAAAAGTCGCCAGACCTACACTCGCTCGTTCATTCATGTCAACGTGAATCCAATACCAGAGCTGAAACTCAGCGGAATGTTCCAGTATGAGGACATATCAAGTCACAACGAGAGCCTCTTCGACGCTGAAAGCTACTCCATGCGCCATCAGTACAACCTGTTCACCTCGGGCGGCGTGCATTATCTTCCAGAAGGAGGAATGCTCGACCAAAGCACTTCTGAGGGCAACTACTACACCTTCCGCACACAAGCAACATTCGACAAGACATTTGCCGAAAAACACGCTGTCAGCGCAATAGCGGGTTTCGAATATCGCCAGACTTTTACACGCGGCGTGCAAAGCCGACTCTACGGCTACGACGATCAGACGCTGACTAACAACACGGGACTCATCGACTTCTCCACACTCAACAATTTGAAAAGCAGCGACCTCGGTCCGCTGTATTCTCCGCAGTATGCCTTCATCGCAAGCGAAGTGGCTGACGTTAATGAGGTGAAGCACCGCTATGAGTCGTACTATTTCACCGCTAACTACACCTTCGACAAACGCTATTCCGTGTCAGGCAGCTATCGTGTTGACAAAGCCGACCTCTTCGGTGCCGACCCAGAGTTCCGCAGTCGTCCGCTATGGTCTGTCGGAGCAAGCTGGAACGCCCACAACGAGGCGTTCATGAAAGACCTCAAATGGTTGGACATGCTGAAGGTACGCGCAAGCTACGGTGTGACGGGAAACATCAACTCCAACTATTCGAGCTACCTCACGGCAAGCATGGAAGTGAGCAACGTACACGGTGAGAAATACGCCACGCTGAACACACCTCCCAACGACCAGTTGCGCTGGGAAAAGACATCTACATGGAACGTCGGCATCGACTTTGCCGTTCTTGACCACCGCTTGACGGGTTCGTTCGACGTTTACCGCAAGAAGGGAAGCGACATTCTGAGCAGCATCGATCTCGACCCAACGACAGGTTGGACATCGCTCTACACCAACAATGCCGAAACGCTTAACAAGGGATTTGAGCTGCAACTCTCTGCCGACATTCTCCGTGCCAAAAGCGACAGCGAGCTTGGCATCAGTGCCGACTTCTCGCTTGCCTACAACAAGAACAAGATACTGAAGATAAATCACGAGCCGACAAGCGGTTGGAGCGCACTGTCCTCCTACCGTGAGGGCGACCCCATCAACTCGCTCTATTCCTTCGCCTTCGACCATGTGGCGACCGACGAGAACGGCTATCAGCAGATTTACTGGAAGAAAGCCAACGGCGAAGTGCTCTGCGACGACCTCTACAACTCGTCGTTCACAAAGGAAGACATAGTATATAGCGGCTCCATCGACCCGAAGTTCAGTGGATCGTTCACCCCGACTGTCACTTGGCAACGCTTCTCGCTCAGCGGAGTGTTCGTGTTCTATGCCGGACACTATTTCCGCGCCAACGCACAGGCATGGAACACCTCAATAGGATTTGCCTACGACAACGCCACACCAAAAAGCTACCTCGACTATTGGCGTACACCTGAAAACGAGCGCGAGGGAATGTTGGGCAACGGCTACATGATGCGCCAGATGTACATGTCGTACTACGACACATACTACAACGACCAGAACGTTGACCATGCCGACTATCTGAAGCTGCGCTCACTCGTCCTGGGCTACAGTTTCAAGGACCGCATCTGCCACTCACTCGGAATACAGAGCCTGCGCCTGCGTCTGCAGATGAACAACGTGTTCACCTCCGTACGCAACAGCTATGGCGTTGACCCCGAGAGCGTCAATCCTCTCACAGGCGAACTGAGTCCACGCACTCCAAAGAGCTATACACTAAGCCTGAATGTGAAATTCTAAAAACGAAAGGAAAAGCAATGAAAAGACTATCATATATTTTCGCGGCACTTCTCTGCACCATTCTGACTGGGTGCGACATGGACATTGTGCCAAAGGGTCAGTCAACACTTGAAAAGACAGCCGACCTCGAACTTCTGATGAACGTAAAGACCATCAGGGAAAGTCCGTTCACACGTCTGGGACTTGTCGTAAACGAGAGCTATGGCGACGAACTGTCAACCATCGCAACCCAAATCTCCAACGAGAACACCATAGCCGCCATTCTGCTCACCTACAATGAGAATCTTGACCTCGCTCCGCTTGCAAGCAAGGACAATGTCTATGGCGACATTTACCAGTATGTAAACTACATGAACGTCATTTTGTCGAAAATCGACGGAGCATCGGGCGACGACAGCCGCAAGCCCGCCATCAAGGCAGAGGCGAAGGTGACGCGTGCCTACTATCTCTGCCTCGCCGCCAACATATACGCCAAGCAGTACGATGCAGCGACAATAGACGGCATGGGTGGCATCGCATATCCTGAGACACCTGACATGGACACCAAACCGCAGTTGCCGTTGAAGGAGTGCTACGAGAAGATGCTTGACGACTGTAGCGACGAGAACATTGCCGCACTGCTCGACAATGCCAACGTCAACCGTATCACCAAAGCTGGCGGCAATGCCGTAAGGGCGTTCATACTGTTCCAGATGAAGCGTTACGACGAGGCTCTTGCCTATGCCGAAAAGGCAATAGCCCTCAACAGCCACATCGAAGACCGCAGCACAATAGCTGAAACAGGAAAATGGGTGCTGCTCTCGTCTGCCGAGAACAACCTGTTCTACATCTCTCCGTTCTACGACGAATGGTCGTCGCCTGTATGGGAGATACTTAGCCCTGAGACCGCTGCACTGTTTGAGAAGGGCGACTATGTGAAAGACTATGCTTATTCGGGCTATTTCGCCTATTGGGACTCGTTCTATGGAATGTTCCTCACAGGCATAACAGGTGCCTTGTGGGCAACAGGTTACGACGCTTACAGCAATCCTTGGGGACTGACGGTAGAGCAGATGATGTATCTCGCTGCCGAGTGCCACATCCGCAAAGGCAATGTGGCTCAGGGTCTCGACCTCGTCAACCGTGTACGCAAGTATCGTATTCATCCTAACAACTACCAACCATTTGCCGCCGCATCGGCTGACGAAGCCATGACCTTGCTGCAACAAGCCAAGTTCATCGAGTGCATCGGCTCGTACTGGAACTACGTTGACCGCAAGCGCTGGAACACTGAGGACAAATATCGCAAGACCATTACGCGCGACTTGCAGACAAACGGCAAGTTCTCTATCTCGCCTGACTCTAAACTGTGGGTAATGCCATTCCCACTGCGTGTAATGCAGAACAACTCGACCTTCAAGCAGAATTATTGACTTTAGTTGACGAGTTGACAAGTTGACAAGTTGTTTGCAATGAGCAGCCTGTCGTTCGGCTCGACGAACTTTAATTATTTAGTTGACGAGTTGACAAGTTGACGAGTTGACAAGTTGTTTGCAATGAGCAGCCTGTCGTTCGGCTCGACGAACTTTAATTATTTAGTTGACGATTAGCTTGTTCACTTGTCAACTTGTTCACTCGTCAACTTGTTCACTTGTCAACTGAATTCATCTTTAATTTTTAATTATTTACTCAACTTTCGCTTTAATCATGTTTAGAAATGAGCGTTCAATGAGCGGGCTGAACCAAAGGTCGCCGGCCGAAGGGAAAGGCAAAGCCCAACAGCTTATAGCCCAGGGCAACGCCCTGGGTAGGGAGACCACCACAAGTGCGCCCTGTAAGGGCAAAAGCATAAGAAACCAAGCGATTATGAAAAATTGTGCAAGGCGAGAGCAAAATCAACAAGCTTGTTTGATTGTTTTGCCGAGCCGCTGTCAATTTTATGAAAAAAACGCTTTTGCCCTTACAGGGCGTATATATAACATTCCCATTTACCCCACAGGGCGTTGCCCTGGGCTATGGGCTGTTGCCCCTTCGGGGCGTGCTCAATACGCTCATTACCAACTATATGGTACTTGCGAAACTTAAATTATTTATATGAATTTTCTCTTTATACTATTAGCATTCTGGACACTCTGCCCCTTGTGGGCAGGTGCCCAGATTCTGAAAGGCGACAAGCACACCATGGCTGACGCCATAAACAAGGCTTACAGCTACGACTATTTCTTCTCCTTCGGCGATGCTGACACGCTGCATCTGACCGACAGTCAGAAACGCGAGGCTCTCGAACAGCGTTATGCCAAGGTAAAGGAAGAACTGGCGAAGATGCCCGAGGGAAGGGAAAAGGCATACTACGCCCACGTCAACGACGATGCCTACCTCAACTTCCAGATGCGTATCAGCTACAAAGATACGACAGCATATAAAGCCCTTGCCAGTCGGATTGACCCCAACGACACAATCTCTCTCTTAAACTATCTGCCGCAGCGTTTTGTTGAAAGCAAGATGCAAGGTGACTATAGCAACGCCTGGGGACACGACCTCACCGACTACGGCCTGGAGTACATCGGCGTCATGCGCCAGTACATCACCAATGCCAAGGTGAAGCACGAACTGCTTACCGACTGCGCAAGGGCTGTCCTAAACTATGGCAAGGGCTATGCCGACATAGACCGCTTCTGGAAGCCTTTTGTGGAATATGCCGCCGACGACACCGTTGTGGTCAGGAAATACCAGTTCAAGGTGGAAGCCATAAAGCGCACGAAGGCAGGTTCGCCCGCCATCGACTTCACCTTTGAGGACACCGAGGGCAAGCGCCACAAGCTGAGCGAGTTCTTCGGCAAGACGCTCTACATAGACTGTTGGGCGACGTGGTGCGGACCGTGTTGCAAGGAGATACCGTTTCTTGAGCGACAGGTGGAGGCGTTGAAGGACAAGGCAGACAGCCTCATGTTCATCAGCATCTCGCTCGACCGCAAGCGTCAGGCATGGCTCGACAAACTTGAGAAGGACAAGCCGCAATGGCCTCAGTTCATTGCCGACAAGGAGGGCGACGAAGTCCTTTCACGTCAGTATGGCATCACCGGCATACCTCGTTTCCTCATCATTCGTCGCGACGGCACGATAGGCGATGCCGATGCTTTCCGTCCGAGCGACCCCGATTTCGCAAGGAAGTTGTCGGAATTTGAGTAGATTAACGTGAGTTCGACGAACTCACGTTAGATTATTGACATTCGCAGGGTGAGATACCGAATTCTTCCTTAAAGTATTTGGAGAATTTCTTGGGATCGTTGAAACCACACTCGTATGCCACATCGGAGATGCGGCGACCGCCTTGTTCCAAGAGCAGCCTACCGTGTTTCAGACGCAGAAGGCGAATGAAACGCAAAGGCGTTATGCCCGTGATGGCGGGCCATCGCTTGTATAGGTTGGTGCGGTGCATGCACAGTTGTGCGCTCAGTTCATCTACGGAAAAGTCTGGATTGGCGATGTTCGCCTCCACAATTCTGATGGCAGCATCGAGCAGTTGTCGGTCAGCCGGCGACATGGCAGTCTCCTTGTGGGGAGTCTTGCGCAATTCGAGTTTTCTGTAGAGTTCATCTATTTTCCTCCTTGCCTCCCTTTTCTGTCGCACATAGACCATTGCCATGGCAACAACCGAGACAAGCAGAAGGAAATATATGATGTATGCCCACACTGTGCGATAGAACGGAGGCATGACAGTAATTGACAGAATGTTTGTGGCCACAGCGTCAGCAGCTTCCTGCGAAAGCTGAATGTCCTGCATTGTCTTCACGACGTAAGTTCCAGGGTGCAGGTTGGCAAGAGTGATGCCGCCACGGTCGAGTGGAGTCCAAGTGTCGTTGAGTCCCTCCACCTTATAATAATATATTGCCACATTGCCGTCCAAGTCACGCGGTGCCAACTCAATCCATATATTGTTTCTATCGCAAGGGAGCTTTATTTCCTTTATCAAGTGCAATGCGCAGCCTGTTTCGCCGTTGTCAACGACGTTTGAGTCGGTGGGCATGTAGTCGCTGTTGATTCTCAGTGCCGCCAAAATCAGCGGCATCTGTTTTCCCGACATCGACTGTGAGTTGCCGGCACGAGTATCTACGCTAACATATCCGTCGGTCGTACCGAACAGCAGCAGTCCGTCACGGGTGGCGAAAGCAGCCTTGTCGTTGAAGAAAGTACGGTCGATGGGAAACAAAGCCGTCTGTGTCAGGTGGTTCTTCTCGTCGGTGACGGTAATTCTTGTTAGCCCACGGTTTGAGGCGAGCCACACATTGCCGTTGCAGTCCTCCGCAATGGCATTGATGATGATGTCGCGACCTGCGTGAATAGTAAAAGTTGCCTGGCGTCTCGTGTCATAGACATCAATGTCGGAGCCACACTTGTAGTTGACCATCCACACCCATCCCCTGCTGTCGGCAAGGATAGTCTTGTTGCCGTCCTTGAAGTGTCCGCTCTTGAACAGTTCCGCTTTCACGGTCCTTGTCTCCAGCGTCTTCACGTCAATGATATAGAGCGCATCGGGCGTGGCAGCGAATATGTGTATTCCGTCTGACGCCATGTCCATAATCCAAGGGTTAGAGGTAGTGATATGAGTTGTAGCCCCAGTACTGCTGTCAAGAATCGACAGTCCCTCACCGTTGAGCAATACAAACATTCTGTCACGAGTGCCTTCGATAATCCTTATTGGCGATTGTCCGGCAAAAAACATCTTCCCATCGTTGCTAACGAGCCCCTTTCGGTAAAGTCCCGCCCACAACTTTCCTTTCGAGTCGAACATCACGCAGGTGGCTGTGGTCGCCGGAAGCCAGTTCTTCTCTATCTGGTAGTTTGGTGCTATGTCATACACTCCGTTATCTTCCGTTCCTGCAATGATATGCCCGTCGGCAGCGACAGTAAGGGCTATCACATCGTCCATGGAATATCCCCTCGCCTGCCACTGTATGTGATGTTTGTTGATAGCGCAACGGTTCATCTGCGAAACAGACACATTGTGCTTGTGATAGAAGATGGCGAGAATGTCCTTTACATCGTCGTAGAACAGACCTTCGAGATGGTTCGACTGCATGCCGTCGGTGATGGGAGCTGTATGTCTGATGGTTGTCATCTTACCCTTATCGAAACAATATATTCCATCGTTGGTCGTGGCGCACATTATCCTTCCGTCCTTTAGCATGGCGATGTCGCAGATGTCGGGTCTCACCTCGTGATGAATGGTCCATTGTCCGTTATGGGCATTATATTCGTAAAGTCTCGAATGGGTGGCAATCCAGAAGTTTCCCTGCTGGTCGCCAATTATCTCCGTATGCTGATAGACAATGTCCTCGGGCAGTGTGGTCAGTCTCTTGGCGGTACCGTTGTCGGGCTTAAGGTATAGTGCATGTCGCGTGAGCAACAACATACCTTGCTTGCAGTCCTTTGCGCCGGTTACAGATCCGTCGGCCTCTGGCAGCGATAGTTGTGCTGTCGAGTTGTCGCTGACGTTGAGCGTCCACACCTTGCTGTCCTTGTATATCCACACGTTTCCCCGCCGGTCTATTTCTGCACCGAAGTCATAGAAGGCCTTTATGCTGCGTTGTCCGAGCCATGCCTCCACGTCCTTGACCAGTTCGCCTGTCTTTGGGTCGTAAATGATGTATTTGTTGGCGAGGGTCGTTATCCACAGCCTTCCCTTTCCGTCCTGCTGTATTTGTCGGATGTTGTACGTGATATATGGATGGACGGGGCGTTTTGTCGTGGCGTTGCCAAGCAACTGGGCGGCAGTGAAGAGTCCCTGTCGAGTGCCGAGCCAAACGATGCCGTCGTTGTCGCGCATAGCGCACTTCACGGTATAGGCTCCAGTGTCATAGTGACTGAAGCTCATCAAGTCCGTCTCTGCCAATGACATAGCAGGAGCCAATGCCAATGAGATTATTATTGTGAGGCAATAAGTTAATATACGTGTCATACTCGTTATTTTGTGGGCAACGATAATGCAAACGAGCGCAATGAAAGCTTGCTTTCAAATTGCCGAGTGCAGCTTATTTTCTGCAAAGATAGTTAAAAAAATCGGTTTAGCAAAGGTATAGATAATTATTATCTTTTCATTGCGTAATATTTTTTATTTTCGACAACCGATTAACTCACAAAATAGGAAGTGGAAACTGTTTAGCAAAATCGCCTCACTCTTGGTAAGAGTGTGACCGTTTTATGTCGAGTTAACTAAAAAGGGCGAATATACAGGGTTGGAATATGTACTCAATGGATTCGGTCTTTAGCGACAGACTGCCAAAACTTGCCGACGCCGTAGGCTTTCTTTCAGGTAAAGTTTAAGCATAAGCTAAGACCAACGTCAAGCTTAAGTTAAGACCGGCACCAAGCTTAAGTTACCGCACTGCGCAGGTTTAATTTCGTCGAACTCACGTTTTATTAATAAGGAAGAGGTTGAGAAGAAAGGACGGGTCGATGACTCGTCTTTTTTTGTATCTTTATCGGGCAAAGAACAAAATAAAGCCCCCAAAAGGTGTCGAAATGTAGAATTTATGGGTGCAGATTGTAGAAACACCCCATTTCATCGACAATTCGCCTACCTCTTTTATATTATCTATTCATAATTTTGCATCGAAAATAATCCAAAACTCTAAATAACATGAAACTAATAAATGAATTGAAGCGAGCGACACTGCTTTACCTGTTAGTGTGCTTCGCAGTTGTGACAAACTCCACAACAACATCTGCTGCTGTGACAGAGAAGACCATCAATCTCTTCACGGGCGAGACCATTTGCGCCGACGATTGGACGACAGGTTTCCAAAAGATTGCAGCCGCTGCCTTTGCCAATGCAAACAAGGGCGACAAGATTTCCGTTACGGTGAGTGCCGTATCTTCTACTTGTTCCTATTCGCAGGTTGCTCTGCAGAATGGCAGTTGGGCAAACTTCGACCCCAACCAGTCTGTCCATGTGACAGAGCCTGGTAAGGTGGAATTCACCATCACCGCCGACATGCTCACAGAGATGAAGTCGTCAGGACTCGTGGTAAAAGGGTGTGGATACACGTTTACGTCCGTTGACCTTATTACATATATTGAGTCGGGCGACACAAAGGCAATAGCCGTGACTCTGCCAATATGGACATGCAACACCACATGTCCCGACAACTGGGGCAATTCCGAGTACATACCAGCCGACAAGTTCCAGATGGTTACTTCCGGTGCCATGCTGAAAGTGCATGTAACAGCTGTGTCGGCAACAGCCCAGTGGCCACAGGCACGCCTTAACACCAAGGGCTACGCCAAGATGTCGGAGTCAGTAGCCATATCGGATGTTGACCGCGACTACTCGCTGCTTATTCCCGATGACATGCTCGACGAGATACGCACCAACGGTGTGCGCGTAGGCGGTGGCGGATATACCTTCGACCACGTGACACTTGTTACTGATGTGAATGTGCTTACCACGGAACATGAGACCCTCCTACTCTATCCCGACTACGACAATTCGTACATTCGTGAGTTCAAGATAGGCGAACAGCCACAACTCGCTTTCTCCTTTGTCAATCCCGAGGCAACGGCACAGAACGTTGACCTCGTCGTTACGCTCACTCGCGACAATGGCAATGCCGTAAATACCTATTCACGCACAATCAGCGCAGCGGCAAGCGACGGTACGACTGCCACTGTCACTCCCTGCACCATCAACCTCTCACAAGACATGACGGAGGCAGGAGTGTATCACTTCACTGCCACCTACAACGGCAACGCCATCTGCTCATATAACATAGCCTATAACCTCGAAGGCATCAACTGTCCTGCCGACAGCAAGGCTGACTTCAAGCAGTTCTGGGACAATGCACTTGCCGAACTTGCCGCCACGGCACCCGAATATGACATAGAGGAATATACCGACGGGAAAGCCGATTCTGACCTCCGGACTATATATAAAGTGACGATGAAGTCAACGCCAAACGTCGTTGGCGAGCAGCCCGTGACTGTGGCAGGATTCCTTGCCGTGCCAAAAGGTGAGGAGGGCATCAAGCATCCAGTAATCATCACTTATCAAGGTACCGACGGAGGCACTGGCAAACTCAACGTGCCAAGCCGCACGGCCACAGGCGAGTTCATCGACTTCGTGTTCTCTACACGCGGGCAGCAGCTCTGCCGCGACGACCAGCCCACATACTATCCAGAGGGCAAAACATCGCCTGACTATTATGCCTACGGACTGGGCGACAGTCACAAGCACTACTACTATGGCGGCAACCTCGACTGCGCGCGGGCCGTTGACTTCCTCTGTTCAGACATTGCCGCACAATATGGTGTAGATAAGGACAACATCTTTGCTGCAGGCGGGTCGCAGGGCGGCTCGTTCTGCTATGCGGCAGCCTTCCTTGGCGGCAGTCGTGTAAAAGCCATCGCTCCAAGCATTACCGGTCATTCCGACTTCCGTCATAACACCGAATGTGTGGATTGGCCGAAGAACGTCTTCCAAAACTTCATCGACAACAACGCCGACTGGACTTGGGACAAACTCTTTGAGTTCCTGTCATACTATGACGTGAAGAACTTCGCACCATACATCACCTGTCCTGTAATAACCAACTTCTCGCTTCAGGACACTACCGACCCGACACACACCAACATCGCTCCCTACCTGCTGCTCACACAAGTGGATGCTGCCGACAAGGCCTACTCACTCAACAACTTCAACGGGCATGCCGCTGCAGCTGACTTCTCAACCACCTATACCGCCTTCTTCAAGAAGTATCTGACAAATGCCTCGTCAGACGAGCCTGTCGAGGGATTCCACACCTCCGGCACACAGTTGCTCGACAAGAACGGCAATCCATTCGTGATGCGCGGGTTCAATTACAGCTACTGCTGGCAGCAGAGCTATGAGGAAGCGGCATTCCAAAAGGCTGTGGAAAGCAAGTGCAACAGCATGCGCATACAGCTTGGCAACGGTGACACATTCACCAAGACTTCACTCGACGAGGTTAAGGAACTCATATCACGTTGCAAGGCAAACAAGCTCATTGCCGTGCTTAATGTCCACGACACTACAGGTTCCGACTCAGAGGAGACTCTCGCGTCGGCTGTTGACTATTGGATTGAGATGAAAGAGGCCCTCAGCGGTGAGGAAGCATACGTAATAGTAAACATCGGCAACGAATGGGTATCGAAATGGGCCGACGGTGCCACGCTCTGGCAGACAGGATATGTCGATGCCGTGCAACGTCTGCGTGCCGCCGGCATCAAGAACACTCTTATGATTGACTGCGCCGGTTACGGACAGTATCCCGACGTTGTCTGGAACAATGGTGAGGAAGTGCTCAATGCCGACCGCACAGCCAATGGCGGCAATGCCAACGTGATGTTCTCAATACATTTCTATGAGTATGCATCATGGATTGACAAATCAACAGACAACCCTTCGGCATGGGACACCTCTGTCTCTAATTCAAGAGTGGCATACACCCTCGGCAAGGCTCTTGAAGTGAACGCCCCTGTCTGCGTGGGCGAGTTTGGCTGTTCCCGCAACAACGGCACTTACCCGATAGACTGGCAGACAATTCTCTCTGAATGTAAGGAAAGGCAGATAGGCTATCTCGCCTGGTCGTTTGCCAAGAACGGCGACACTGACTCATGTCTCGATATGTTTGATGCCGACAACTCATGGGCTATGCTCCAAAATGGTACAAACATCATTGAGCATGAGGGCGACGGCATACGTGCCACCGCAGTGTCTTGTACGGTTTACGAATCGTCAACGGAGCCGGAAGGGGACAACGTATTATTCACAGGTCCTACAGCCATCGACTGGAACAACGGCACTTATGTACTTATTGCAAATACGGCTTTCGCAAATGCCAAGATAGGCGACCGTATCGTGCTGAACATCACATACACAGGCAATGTGAGCTATCCGCAGGTTGCCCTCAACAATGCCACCACATGGACAGCCCTCGCCGGGGCAGGCAACGAGCCTATCAGCGAAGCTACGACGCAAGTCGTTTATACTCTCACTGCTACAATGCTCAACGCACTGAAGACTGACGGACTCGTGATTTCAGGACATGGATACACTCTTGACAACGTGGTGCTTGAAGCTGGTAATGGCGGAGCAGGAATGGAGAATGCCGTATGGATTGGCGAAAAGGTGATGCCATCCGACTGGTCGGCTTACGTCACAATACCCGCTTCTTGTTTCACTAATGTCGTGGTTGGCAATGAACTGCGCCTGCATCACAAGGATGTGAAGGCTGGAGCACAGGTGTCTCCACGAGGCAGCAACTGGAACACTCTTCCAGGAACTGACGCAAAGCAACCCGAAGGCGCATATACAAAATATACAATCACTGAAGAAATGCTCGCAAGCCTTCAGTCGGGCGGCTGCATCATAGGCGGTTGCAACTACACACTAACATACGTTGAGGTGGTTGATCCAACAACGCTCAAGACCCTAACACTCAGTGTACCTGTTACCGACAACTGGATATATAGCGACGGCAAAGCCGAGATAAAGATTGAGGTGAAGAACGAAAATGAGGAGGACATGACCGCCAATGCCGAGTTGCGCGTCACCACCGACAAGTTTGTAGAATACGAAAGTCTCTCGCAGACCGCCGACGTTAAGTCAGGCGAATCCACTACCCTAACATTCAACTTCAGCGCGGAACCAGGATTCTATCACGTCACAGCCATTGTCAACGAAGAGACGGCGAGGGCTTTCAACATTGGCGTTGACCCCACGGAGATTGTCTCTCCCACCGACAAGCAAGACGATTTCGATGCCTTTTGGGATGATGCCAAGACAGAACTCGCTACTGTGGCAATTGATGCAACATTCACAAAAATTGAGGAAAAATCAACAGCCAAGCGCAATGTATGGCTCGTTGAGATGAAGTCCATCGCCGACAGCAATGGCGGCGAGCCAGCCATCATTCGCGGCTACTATGCAGAGCCTGTGGCAGAAGGCAAATATCCTGCCATAGTACACTATCAGGGATATGATTCCGGATATGACCCTTACTGTCCTGACGGAAACTCCAACACCGACTTCTGCGAGCTATATCTTTCAACACGCGGACAGTTAATAAACAACCGTTCGCCTTATGAGAACACCTACGGCGACTGGTTCCAGTTTAACTTCGGCGACAAGGACACTTACTACTATCGTGGGGCTTACATGGACGTGCTGCGAGCCATCGATTTCCTCTGCTCACGCGACAGAGTAGATTCGAGCAATCTCTTTGCCGAGGGAGCAAGCCAAGGTGGCGCCTTCACCTACGCTGCCGCCACACTGAGCGACCACAAACTCAACGCCATCGCTTCCGCAATACCTTTCATGGGCGACTTCCCCGACTATTTCGAGGTAGGCAGTTGGCCAGCCTATCCTGCACATCTTAAGCAGCAGGAGCTTGGACTGAGCGACGAGGAAATGTTTGCCTTCCTCTCCTACTTCGACACGAAGAACCTTGCCACTCGCATCTCAGCACCCGTGATGTCGTGCATAGGCTTGCAAGACGATGTTTGTCCTCCACACACCAACATCGCCCCCTACAACAATCTTCCCGATGGAGTGGAAAAGACCATCACATTCAATCCTGAGCTGAAGCATCAGACATCATCAGAATGGTACGACGCCTACATGGCTTTCTTCAAGAGCCACATGATTACCACCGACATCTCTGCGCCATCGGCTGCGGCAGAGCATGACGACGCTCCTGCGTATAACCTCAACGGTCAGCGTGTGGCACGCTCTTATCGCGGCTTGGTTGTGAGAAATGGGAAAAAGGTTTTCATGCACCATCAATAGAGCAACGCAACACCGGCAAGCGCTGAATAGAAAATCATGCGGATAGGGTTGATCTTGACACAATACGTGCCGATGAACGTGGCGACAAACAGAAAGCAGCTAATCCAAAACTGCCATGGATTGACGGAAGGAAGGCTGAAATTGTCGGGCGTCAGCAGCAACAGAGTGGCGGCACCGAGAAGTCCTACGACGGCAGGACGCAAACCTCCGAACACTGCCTTTACGGCGGGCGTGTTCATGTGCTTGAGGAACATTCGGCTGATGAGAATCATCAGCGCAAACGAGGGTAGCACAAGGGCAAACGTAGCCGTGGCACTGCCCAGGATGGACATCATGTTGCCATAGCCCGCATTATGTACGGCGGCATAGCCGCAATAGGTTGCTGAGTTGATGCCGATGGGTCCTGGAGTCATCTGACTGATTGCCACGATGTCGGTGAACTGTGCCGTGGTGAGCCAGTGGTAGTGGTGAACCACCTCGCCCTGAATGAGCGACAACATTCCGTAGCCTCCACCGAATCCGAAGAGTCCTATTTGGAAGAACGTTATGAAAAGAAGAAAGAATATCATTGCTAATCGTTTAAAAACTTACCATAAATGTATCCGCCCGCACCGGCTAATATTATTATGATTATCGGCGACACTCCGAGGGCCCAGATGGCGAGGGCGCAGGCAATGGGAATCCAGCAATTGCTGAACGTCACCTTTGCGCTTCGTGCCATGTTGAACGTAGGCACGGCTATCAGTGCAACTACCGCAGGACGTATGCCACGAAACATTGCCGCCACCACCTTGTTGTCCTCAAACTGATGGAAAAACATGGCAATGAGTAGAATGATGAGGAACGAAGGCAGCGCGGTGCCGAGAGCCGTAACGGCGGCTCCACGCGCCTTCTTCATCTTGTAGCCAATGAACACACTGAGGTTGATGGCGAAGACTCCTGGCGACGACTGTGCTATGGCTACGGTATCGATAAAGTCTTCCTTTGTCAGCCATTGCTTCTTCTCAACCACTTCCGACTCAATGATGGGAATCATGGCATATCCTCCACCGAGGGTAAACATGCCAATCTTGAAGAAAGTCTTGAAACTTGTTATGTAAAACTTATCCATTTACTACAGTCCCCCGAAGGGGGAAAATTAAGAATTAAAAATTAAAAGTGGAGGCCCCTCCACTCTTAATTTTTAATTGTCTTTCCCTCAATCCACTTACGTGCATTGACAAATGCCTCAAGCCACGGAGTGCAGTCGTCCTGTCGGCGAGTACGCGGATACCATCCGTTCTGCCATGGGAAGATGGCACGCTCGAGGTGTGGCATCATAGCAAGATGACGGCCATCAGCACTGCAGATGCCTGCCACGTTGTAGTCCGAACCGTTGGGGTTGCCAGGATATTCGGCGTAGTTGTATTTTGCCACCACGTTGTAGTTGTCCTCAGGCTGCGGCATGTAGAAGCGACCCTCGCCGTGAGCAACCCAGATACCGAGTTTGCAGCCGCTTAGAGTGCGGAACATCACGCTGTTGTTGCGTGGTATGCTGAGCGTCAGGAACTGACTCTCAAACTTCTTCGAGTTATTGTGGCGCAGGTGGGTCTGATACTTATGCTCAGGATTGATCAGGTTGAGCTCTGCCATGAGCTGACAGCCGTTGCAGATACCGAGTGAGAGCGTGTCCTCGCGTGCATAGAACCTGTCGAGAGCCTCCTTCGCCTTCGGATTATAGAGGAACGCGCCAGCCCAACCCTTTGCCGAACCGAGGACGTCAGAGTTGGAGAAGCCGCCACAGAATACTATCATGTTGATGTCCTCCAACGTCTCGCGACCGCTGATTAGGTCGGTCATCATCACGTCCTTAACGTCAAAGCCTGCAAGATAGAGCGAGTAAGCCATCTCGCGTTCACCGTTGGTTCCCTTCTCGCGTATGATGGCGGCACGAATGCCCGACATTCCCTTGCGGTCGGGAGTTACGCCGAGCTGTTGGAACGAACCGTCGAAGTCTGAGCGCATTATCATTTCCAGCGGCTGCTTCTTGTAGTTGGTGAAGCGTTTCTTTGCCATGCCGTTCATGCTCTGTTTCTGGTCGAGCTTGTAAGAGGTGCTGAACCATACGTCACGCAACGCCTCGATGTCGAACTCATGCTTCCAGTCGCCTGCCGTCATGCTGACGGTGCGTTTGTCGGGTGTCGGACGGCCAATCTTTGCATAGGCTATTCCCTGTTCGTCGAGATAGCTGCGGAACTCTTCGTCGTTGGCTTGCGACACCTCTACTACGATGCCCGGATTCTCAGCAAACAAGGTCTTCACGATGTCGCCATTGTGGCACAGTTCGCTGAGGTCGATGTCCATACCTCCCTCGATGTTTGCGAACGTCATTTCAAGCAGGGTGGTGATGATGCCGCCCGCGCTGATGTCGTGTCCGCAATAGATTATGCGACGCTCTATCAATGCCTGTATTGCGTTGAATGCGTCGGCGAAGTATTCTGGATTCTTCACTGTCGGCACGTCGTCGCCTACCTTGCCGAGACTCTGTGCGAAGGTGCTTCCACCAAGACGCTGCTCGTCGAACGAGAAGTCGATGTGGTAGAACGATGCGGTGCTGTCGTTTACCATAACGGGACCTATCACCTTACGCACGTCGGAAACCTGTCCACCACTGGTCACGATTACCGTGCCGGGAGCAATCACCTTCTGTCCGTCAGGATATTGCTGCGACATGGAGAGCGAGTCCTTGCCTGTCGGCACGTTGATGTGGAGTGCACAGCAGAAGTCGCTCAGTGCCTTCACTGCACTGTAGAGACGTGCGTCCTCACCTTCCTGCGAGCGGCAGGGCCACATCCAGTTGGCTGAAAGGCTCACGCTGCCCAGACCGTTTACCAATGGAGCAAAGACAATGTTGGTGAGCGATTCGGCAACGGAGAGCACCGATCCTGCCTCGGGCGAGGCGAGTCCTGCCTGTGGAGCGTGTCCGAGGGCAGTGGCGATGCCTTGCTTACCACGATAGTCGAGGGCTACCACACCGCAGTCGCTCAACGGCAGCTGTATGCGTCCCTGACACTGCTGGCGTGCTATCTTTCCCGTCACTGAGCGGTCAACCTTGTTTGTCAACCAGTCCTTGCAAGCCACGGCCTCAAGTTGCAGCACGCGGTTCAAATACTCGTCGAGTTTAGACTGGTCATAATCCACGTCACTATAATGGCGTTCAACCGTAGAATCTACCATTACGGTCTTTGGAGAGTGCCCGAACATCTGCGCCACATCGAGGTCGAACGGACGAATGCCGTCGGCCTGTTCGAACGAGAAGTGAGCATCGCCAGTGGTCTCGCCTACTACATACATCGGAGCACGCTCGCGCTCGGCTATGCGGCGCACATGGTCAATGTGCTTCTCGTCAATGAGAAGTCCCATGCGCTCTTGGCTCTCGTTGGCTATTATCTCCTTTGCCGAAAGGGTCTTGTCGCCCACAGGCAGGCTCTTCATGTCAATCTTTCCTCCGCACTCCTCGACAAGCTCTGACAGACAGTTGACGTGGCCAGCCGAGCCGTGGTCGTGGATGCTGACAACGGGGTTCGTCTCTTCCTCGCAGAGAGCACGCACGAGGTTGTAGGCACGCTTCTGCATCTCAGGGTTGGCACGCTGCACGGCATTCAACTCAATGCCGTTGCTGTAGCGGCCTGTATCTACCGACGACACCGAACCGCCGCCGAGACCGATGCGATAGTTGTCGCCGCCGACAACCACCACTTTGTTGCCCTTCTGCGGTTCCTTCTTCAGGCAGTCGCGCTTTGTTCCATAGCCCACACCACCAGCAAGCATTATCACCTTGTCGTAGGCGTAGCGTGTATCACCCTTCTCCTGATGCTCGAAGGTAAGCACCGAACCGCAGATGAGCGGCTGTCCGAACTTGTTGCCGAAGTCGCTTGCACCATTCGATGCCTTGACAAGAATCTGCTCTGGAGTCTGGTAGAGCCACTTGCGCACTGGCAGAATATCCTCCCAATCGCGTCCTCCGTCGAGACGTGGATAAGAGGTCATATAGACTGCCGTTCCTGCTATTGGCCACGAGCCTACGCCGCCGCCCATGCGGTCGCGTATCTCGCCTCCCGTGCCTGTTGCCGCACCGTTGAAAGGCTCCACGGTGGTGGGGAAGTTGTGTGTCTCAGCCTTCAGTGAGATGACGCTCTCTATTGGCTTCGTGCGGAACCAGTCGCTTGTCGATTGGTCGGCAGGCGCAAACTGCTCCACCACCGGGCCCTGTGCGAAAGCCACGTTGTCCTTGTAGGCTGACAGTATGAGGTTTGGGTTCTCCTCGGTCGTCTTCTTTATCATCTGGAAGAGCGACGACTCCATCTCCTTGCCGTCGATGATGAACGTGCCGCCGAAGATCTTGTGGCGGCAGTGCTCGGAGTTGATTTGTGCGAAGCCGAAAATCTCCGAGTCGGTGAGTGGACGGCAGAGTTGTTTTTCTACATTGTGCAGATACTCCATTTCTTCCGGCGAGAGGGCAAGGCCTTCCTGCTCGTTATACACCTCAAGGTTATCGACATGCTTTATAGGTTCTGGCTCGTGGTTGACGGTAAAGATGTCCTGGTTCAGCCCATCGTACATTCTTTGCAGCATCGGGTCGTGGTCAGCGTCCTTCGACTCTACGGGGAAATATTCCTCGATACGCAAAATGCCGTGGAGATTCATGTTCTGTGTAATCTCTACGGCATTCGTACTCCAGGGAGTTATCATCTCACGTCGTGGTCCGACGAAATATCCGTCGAGACAGTCGCCCTCTTCCAGCTTAGCGTCACCGTAAAGCCAAGAGAGTTCTTCAATTTCGTTTTGTGCGAGCTGGTGGTCAGCCTCAGTGGCTATCACGCTCTTCTGTGAAGTTCTAAAAAAGAGTATCATACCGTTTGTTTTACTGTTTTTGCTATTTTGATGCAAAGATAGTAATAATTTTGCGTAACACAAAATAAAAATGTCTCTTTTTTGTTTTTAATTCAACTTACGCCAGTTACAGACAGTGGTCACATGTCTGCGAAGATAGTCTTTTGTCAGCACTCCAGTTTCTGTATTCTGAACAATATGGCGTGTTCGAGCGTCAAGGGTCGATTGTGAGCAAAGAATATCGTGCCGCCTACTGGCGACTTCACCTCAGAAAGCACACTGCCGTCGTAAGGATGGATGATGCGGGCAAGTATGTCGCCCTCGCTAACGTGCTGTCCTGCGTTAGCCATGCGACAGAATATTCCTGCCTTGCGAGCCTTGACGTTGACAAGCTCTTCCTCGTCGAACACTATCGACTCGAAGCCAGCGTTCTGGACGGGACATTTCGCTACGTGCGTCTTGTTGAGAAAGCGAAGTATTGAGTCGATGGTCTGCTGCGTGGTTGGATGCTCCACGCTGTTTGTCTGCCCAGCATAGATGGAAAAGGCTTTTGTGCCCCATATCTGCCAATTGTAGTTTAGCAGTGTGGTGTCGAAAGGCAGCGGGCGACGCTTGGTGACGAAGGGCATACCAAAGAGGCAAGCCGACGCCTCGTCTTCATATCCCGTATTGAGCATGCGTATGTGTGGTACGAAGTCGCCTGGCATATAGAAGCTGGCAAGCTGCATGCCGTACTTGAAGTTGCAGATGCGGTCGAACAATGCCGCAGCTATGCGCTGTGTGGTCTCGCCGCGGTCATAGCCCGGGAACATTCGGTTGATGTCGGTTCCGTCCATTGCCCAGAAGCGCCGCGAGACATTCATGGAGAAGGGGTTGCATGACGGTATGACGAGAATGCTCTTTCCGCTGGCGATGCCTCCACGCCGTTCGATGTCTTTCAGTGCTGCCACGATGCGTGCGCAAACGTATTGTTGTTGTATCTCGTCGCCTCGCATGGCACCCACTATGGCGACGGTCTGCTCTCCTTCGCCAAACCAATAGCCCTGTATGTGAAACGGTCCACGATAGGGCGACTTCATTTCAAATAGTATTTCTTTTTTCATTGGTGTTCTTGATTTCTATATATCCTCGCCATCAGCGACCCTTCGTACACTATGGGATAGGCACGAATGGTGAAGAGGTAGCCTTCCACAGGCGAGATGACACGGCTGAGAATCTTGCCCGTAAGCGGCTCCACTATCTGCCCTATTTCCTCTCCCTTAGCCACCACGATGCCACACTTCAGTTCGGTGATGAACACGCCCGACGTGGCTGCATTGAGAAACACCACGCTGTCGCCCTTGCACACCAATGGCTGACCTATGGTGCTCCTGTTGACGGCTCCTGCCCACATGCCCATGTCGTGCATGAGGTTAAAGATGCCCTCGACGAGGCGATAGCACATTTTGTGGTTGATGCGTTGGCCTACGCCCATCTCCACCACTATGCACGGAGTGCCACTGGAGTTAAGCGAGTGGGCGAGCGTCGATTCGAGCACCGTAGCCGCATCGTGTATCCACACGAAGTCGATGTTCAGCTTCATTGCCACAGGCACAAGCATCTTCTCGTCGTTGACGTTAATGCGCGCCTGCGGCGTCTCACGCAAATAGAGGTTGCTTGAGTGAATGTCGATAACGAGGTCAGCGCCTCGAAGGTCCTCGACGATAGCATTCGCCATCTGTTCAGCCACAGAGCCGTTCCTGTCGCCAGGGAATATGCGGTTCATGTCGAGATCGAAATTGGGTATTCCGCGCTGTATGGTGTCGATGCCCAGCGGGTTTAGTGCCGGATAGATATCCACTTGCCCCATGAGCGAGGCGATGTCATTGTTCAGTCGGCGTGCCATTTCGTAACAAACCATCTGTCCCTCCAGTTCGTCGCCATGAGTGCCCGTGACGATGCACAGACGCTGGTTGCCGCTACTCCCGATGATGGTGTTTTTTCTTATCGAAAGTTGCTCGTCAATCGGAAGTTCTGTTGAAGTTACCGTATGAATCATAATCCCTCCTTTCTCACAGTTCCACCAACGTTACGCTGACTTGATTTTGCTGCATGGCATTGCCCAGATACACGCCGCGGTTTACTGGGCAGTCGGAAGCGTCGCGACCGTGAGCCAGCTTAACGTAACCATAGGCGATGCGAAGGTCGAAAGTGGGATCAAATCCTATCCAGCTGTAGCCATCGTGTACCTCCACCCAGGCATGTGTTTCGCCTGTACCCACAACGAAGCCGCACACATAACGTGCCGGTATGGAGCTAAGACGACAAAGGGCTATCATCAGATGGGCATAGTCCTGGCACACTCCACGACGCAGCCGAAACACCTCCGACACAGGAGTATCGATGGTGGTGGACAGTGGCATGTAGGTCATAAGGCCATAGACGTAGTGGCATATCGCCATGGCCTTGTCGGTCGTACTCATCTTTTCGGAGAAAAGCATTCCTGCGGTGTCGGCCCATTCCGTCATTTGCTCAAGGTCGAGAGTGGTCAAAGGAGTATGTACGAGATAGACTGGCGATATTCCACGTTCAGTGCGCGATACATACTGTGTCATCTCCACTATACCCGTGCTGACGTATGCCAACGTAGAGTGTTCCTCACGCTGTCCACCGTAAACGAGACGATTGCCAAAGGCATCGACATTGCGACATATCCTATAGCCTGGCGACACTATGAGCTGCTCCTCGTCGATACGCATATAAGTTCCTGGCATCGGTTGGCACCGCAGCAGCATGTAGTGGTTCGTCACCGGCTGACTAAACGTGACGACGGTCTGGTAGTTGTATAGATAGCGTTTCATTACACTCTAACAAGTTGGTTGACGTATTTTATGAGCTTTGTCTTGTATTCCTCGTTAGAGAGGTCGAAATTGTCGGACGTGACGAGTTTGTCGAGCTGGCTGCTTATGTTCTCGTCGAGCGAGCCCTTGAGGTCGCAGCAGTAGCGTTTCAGCGAGTCGTAGGCAAGCGCCACTCTACGGAAAGGATATCCAAAGCGCAGCAACATGTCGAGATTCTCCACATTGCGCCCAATCATCATGATGCTTAACGCCTTTTGGTTCTGCAAGCGCTGTTCAGCCGATCCCCAGAAGGCCAACGACCAATCGATGATAGGCTGCAGGTGACTGATGTTCACCGTTGCACTCTTCTTGCATTTTCGCAGCAGTGCCAGGCTCATCTCAAGATAGCTCAACGTCTCTGACATGATGTCCTCGCGCAGCAGTATGGCATTGTCCATGGCATACTTCTGCGCAGAGAGCACCGACCCTGGATTTTGCTCATCGTAAAGCATTCCGTAGGTAAACTCTTCGTTGGTGTTATAAAAGCCCGATGCGTCGAGTTTCTCCCAAAACGCCGTATAGTCGTCAGGCTCTCCATCTATCATTTCATCAAAACACTTATTCAACTGGTGCAGCGTAGCGTAAACCCTGCACTCGTATCTTCCAAGCCAATAAAGCCTGTTGGCCTTGGTTGCCGATATTATATCACTTTTTACCATATCTTCAAATGTTCAATCTTTCAACGTTCAACTTTCAATCTTCAACCTCCATCACCCACGTGTCCTTAAATCCTCCACCTTGCGATGAATTGACCACAAACGAGTCGGGATTGCGCGAAAAGCGTGTTAGGCCGCTTTTCCACACTTTGGTCTCCTTGCCGCTAACGACGAAGGCTCGTAGGTCGGCCTTGCGCCAAACCAACTCCTCGCCTTCCAATATCTCCAAGTCCTTGAAATCAACCACCTCTTGGGCTATCCAACGCCTTGGGTATCTCACTATCAGCTGTCGCAACTCCTCCAGTTTCTCTGGCGACAGTTCGGAGCCGAACACCACGCCATATCCTCCTGCCTCGCTCACATCCTTTACGACCAACGAGTCGAGATGCTCCATCACATAGTCGTAGTCGGCCTTGAAATAAGGCAGATAGGTGGGCGCATTCTGCAAGATGGAGTCCTCGCCGAGATAGTATTTCACCATCTTTGGCACAAAATAGTAGATGCCTTTATCGTCAGCCACACCATTGCCAATGGCGTTGATTAGTGCCACATTGCCTGCACGGTAAGCCTGCATGACGTTAGGAATGCCAAGCAGCGATGACGGCTCGAAGGTCATTGGATCAATGTACTCGTCGCTAATGCGGCGATAGATGCACCCTACCCTAATTTTTTCCTTGTACATTCCTCCATAGTAAACTTTGTCGTCCTCGACGAAGAGGTCTCCTGGATAGGCCAGCGTGGCTCCCGTCTTCTCTGCGAAGTAGGAATGCTCGAAAAATGCCGAGTTGTAGCGTCCTGGAGTGAGTATTACGGCAATGCCACGATGGTCATTCATATCGTCCATCATCACACGCAGCAACTCTGCATAGTCACGGTTGTCGGCAACGGCATTCGTAGCAAAAGTGTTTGGCGACACCTTTCGCGTTATTCTCCTCGCCATCATCGGATAACTGGCTCCTGAGGGAATGCGAAGGTTATCCTCCAGCACATACCACTTGTTGTCCTTTCCCTCAACGAGGTCAATGCCCGAGATGTGCGAGTAGATTTTTCCCTGTGGGCTTATGCCCTCACACACCGGCATATATCCTTTCGACGAGTAAACGAATTCTTCGGGCACAACGCCGTCTTTGATGATTTTCTTGTCATGGTAAACGTCCCAAAGGAACATGTTAAGGGCTTCTACCCTCTGCTTCAATCCTCTTTCAAGATAGTCCCAGTCGTTTTTGGTGATTATTCTTGGCACGGAGTCGAAGGGGAACAGCTGCTCGTTGAAGACACCTTTTTTGTAAACTCCAAAACGCACTCCAAACCGTTCCAACATTTTGTTCACTGTGTCGCGACTATCTATCAATTCATTAATCTTTATTGCCATATTGTTTCTCCTTGTGTTTGTTTTGTTGTTAGAGTCTTTTCGTCCAAAATATCTTATAACACTTTGCTCGTGTTTTGGTGCAAAGATAGTCATTTTGTAAATACAAACCAAGAAAAATTAAAATAAATGTTAGATATTTGTCGTTTATTGTGACATTTTAATATATCACCCCTTTTCACTTACATTCTGCTTTCTTTTACCTTGAAAAAGTTTCAGAATGAAACATCAAGAAGTTCGGCCAGTGCTCATGATGGTTTTTGCACCCGAAACAAGGATGTAGGAAAAATATCAATGTGAAAAGAAAATGATGTTTTTTCTTGTGGGATTGGAAAAAACAATGTACCTTCGCACACGAAAATGCGCATGGGAAAGATTATAAGAGAAAAGAAAGCGCAAGAATTCATGCGCTTTTGTTGCGTGGGTGTAGTGGCGGCAGGCATCCACTATGCTGTCTATTATGCCATACAGCTTATGGCCACGAGCGGCTTCTGGCTCAACATGGCATACTCGACAGGCTATGTCGTCAGCCTGATTTGCAATTTTTTCATGACCACATATTTCACTTTCCGCTCAAAGGCTTCAGTGAAGAGGATGGCAGGCTTCGGCGGCAGTCACCTGGTGAATTATCTTATTCACATCGTCCTCTTCAACGTGTTCATTGCCTTGAATGTTCACCGCCTCATGGCTCCCATCTTGGTGCTGATGGTTGCCGTGCCTACCAACTTCACTATTCTGAGGTGGGTGTATGGGAGGAAGTGATTAGTTCGAGAAGACGCTCCACGGCTTCCTCCTCTGGAATGTTCTTGGCTATACATTCCTTCTTGCGATAGAGCGATATCTTGCCTCGTCCTGCACCTACGTAGCCAAAGTCGGCATCGGCCATCTCTCCAGGACCATTCACTATACAACCCATTATACCGATCTTCAGACCCTTCATGTCGCGTGTCGCCTCCTTTATGCGGGCAATGGTTGAGCGAAGATCGTAGAGCGTTCTGCCACAGCCCGGACAACTGATGTATTCGGTCTTGGTGGTGCGCAGTCGTGCTGCTTGGAGTATGCCGAAAGAAGTGTCGGCAATGTCGGCAAAAGGCAGGTCGCCATCGTTCATAAGCCATATTCCATCGGTCATGCCATCCATCATCAGAGCTCCCATGTCGGCAGCAGCCTCAAGCTGGAAAAGGTTCTTTGTCGCCTTGCCGTGACTGTAGGCCTGACAGAAAATCACCGGGTTTTGCAGGCCTGCCGCCATCATCTCATGCACGAGGGCACGCTGCTCGCCAAGACGATTCTGATGGTTGCTCACACTGACCACAACCACGTTGGGATTGTGGCGCAAACATGCCACATATTCATCCGTCGGCGTTCCATAAGGCAGTACGACGAACTTCACCTCTGCCCGACAGGAACTGACAAAGGGAAGGGCATTGTAAGGAAATATTGGATATGTGTTTGGAGAGCCTTCCCATGCAGTGAAATCAACTATGTATTTCTGAGAGGGAAAAGATGAGAGGGAAGAGATAAGGGAAGTGTCGCTGCCTATATAGATATAGTCAGGTCGCTCGGCGGTCTCAGCAGTCTCCAATTCGTCAGAGGCCTTAGCGCTTGCCATGACCACAGGCACGTTGTCGCCCCCGATGTTGCCAACGGCTTTCGTCGGTCGGCGATCGGGATGCAGCCAGTCGAAACTCTCTGCCTCGTTGCCAGGAATCATTGCATGGCCTTGCCGGCGTGTAATATAATCTACAAGATGTCGTGCAACGGGAATCTCTGCCTCTGGCTCCTCGCTGAGCGACACGCGTATGGTGTCGCCTATTCCGTCGGACAGCAAGGCACCAATGCCCACGGCACTCTTGATGCGTCCATCCTCGCCCTCACCTGCCTCGGTCACTCCAAGGTGAAGTGGATAGTGCATATCCTCAGCTGACATCTGGCTGACGAGCAGTCGAACGGAACGTACCATGACAACGGTGTTGCTTGCCTTAATTGAGATTACCACATCGGTGAACTGCTGTCGCTTGCACACGCGCAGAAACTCCATGCAGCTCTCCACGATACCCTCAGGCGTGTCGCCATATCGTGACATGATACGGTCTGACAGCGAGCCATGGTTTACCCCTATGCGTACTGCCGTGTGGTTCTTGCGACAGATGTCGAGGAATTTGGTGAAACGCTTCTCCAGTCGGTCGAGCTCTGCGGCATACTCATCATCGGTATATTCAATGTGCTTGAACGTGCGAGCAGGATCAACATAGTTGCCAGGATTGACCCTAACCTTTTCGGCATAGAGCGCAGCCACGTCAGCCACGTTGGGATTGAAGTGCACGTCAGCCACGAGTGGCGTCAGATAGCCGTCGGCACGCAGTCGGGCATTGATGTTCTGTAGGTTTTCAGCCTCACGAACGCCCTGTGTCGTCAGTCTCACATACTCTCCACCAGCATCCACGATGCGTTTCGTCTGCTCCACCGATCCTTCAGTATCGGTGGTTGAGGTGGTTGTCATCGACTGCACTCTTATTGGGTTGTCGCCCCCCATAGGAGTGTTCCCAACACGTGTCACGCTCGATTCACGGCGTGTATAGTTGAAAAGATTAATTTGTCTTGTACTCATATTTCACCTCTGCCAAGTCACGGTTTGCCTTTTCTATCTTGTCCTTCAGCGTCGATTTGTAGTCGGCAAGTCTCTGTGCTATATGTTCGTCGGTGAGGGCGATTATCTCCACTGCGAGGATAGCAGCGTTTTGCGCACCGTTGACACCCACAGTAGCAACGGGTATGCCTGGCGGCATCTGTATAATGCTGAGCATGGCGTCGAGTCCGTCGAGCATACCCTTGATGGGCACTCCAATCACAGGAAGTGTTGTGGAAGCAGCTATTACACCAGGCAGTGCGGCAGCCATTCCGGCAGCGGCAACGATTACCTTGATGCCCCTATCCTTAGCTCCTCGTGCGAAAGCCTCAACAGCATCGGGCGTACGATGTGCCGAAAGTGCATTTACCTCGAAAGGCACATGCATCTCATCAAGGAACTTACATGCTTTTTCCATTACGGGCAGATCACTGGTACTGCCCATGATAATGCTAACTATTGGTTTCATATTTCATATTATTAATAATGTCATTCCCACTACCACGCCTACGACAAACCCCGCCACCACCTCGCCAAGGGAGTGCTGACGAAGCACCATGCGGCTTGTTCCTAACATTCCTGCCAATAGAATGGTAATGCAGAGCCAAGGTACGGGATTGAATCCGAAGATGGCGGCAAAGGCGAACAGTGCACCCACGACACCACCTATGGCGGCAGTGTGCGTGCTAATCTTCCACCAAGCATTTACTATACCACATACTATCTGTATGCCGAGGGCTGCGATGACAATGCTCGACATAAAGTGCGGGATGTGCATCTCCCTCATGATGTAAACACAAGTAAAATAACTTAATATGGATAGTACGTATGGAACCATTCGTCGTTCCCGCTGTCCCAATTCAATGAGTGTCAAACGCTGATGGCGGCGATAGATGTGTATGAGCAGTGTTGGCAGCAAGATGGTGAAGAAATAAACAATGCCAACCACCACCGTCTTGTACATAAACGGCAGAAGGCTAAGATAGCTGAACGAAAACAGCGCCAGCAATCCCACCGTAGGCAGATAGAAGGGCGTGAAAACCAAACTCATCACCCTTGCCGCAATAATTATCTTTTTACTGTATCTCATTCCTTTTCAATATGCTCCCCCAATAGGGAATGGAGAGAGACTTCATTCCTTCCTCATTCTCGCCACGGGGAATCCCATCATCTCACGATATTTCGCCACGGTACGGCGTGCTATTGGGAATCCTCTCTCAGCCATCATGCGTGCGAGAGCCTCGTCGTTGATTGGATTTTTCTTGTCCTCCCCACGTATCAGCTCCTCAAGTGCTGCCTTTATGCTTTTGGTTGACATCTCCTTTCCATCGTCAGTAACATAGCTGTCGCTGAAGAAATGGCGGAATGGGAATATTCCCCAACGTGTCTGTGCATATTTTCCGTTGCAAACTCTCGACACTGTTGAAATGTCAAGTCCTGTCTTCTCGGCAATGTCCTTTAGTTTCATGGGGCGGAGCGAAGTGTCGTCACCATCCTCAAAAAATTGGCGTTGCCAATGAATTATGGCCCTGACAGTGATTGTCAGCGTGTTGCGTCTGATCTTTATCGCATCAATAAAACGTTGTGCAAGATCCACCTTATTGCGGGCATACAAGAGCGCTTCACGCATCTGTCGGCTCATGGAGTCGGCATTGCCCTGATCCTGACGTACCATATCGAGAAACGACGGGGTAATGGTCAGTTCGGGAATGTCGCTGTTGTTGAGAGCAAACGATATTGTACCGTCCTCATGGGTGTCTATATATACGTCGGGAGTAATCTGATGGATTGTCTCCGCTCCCATGGCGTCTCCAAGCGAGGAGCCAGGTTTGGGATTCAGCCTGCGCATCTCCTCGCAGAGGCGTTCTGCTGTGGCGTCGTCGATATTTAGTTCACGTTGAATCTTTTTCCAGTGCTTTTTCGTAAACTCATCATAAAACTCGTTGAGCACTCGCTTCATCAGATTCTTCTCATATGTATTCTCACGCCTGTTTATCTGTATCATGAGACACTCCTTCAGCGAGCGTGCACCGATGCCTGCTGGATCGAAGTCCTGAAGCTTTTTCAGCACTTGCTCTATCTCGCGCTGGTTGACGTCGATGTCGTTGTATATGGCAAGTTCATCGGCTATGGCCACCGTGGACTTCCGCAGCCATCCATCCTCGTCGAGAGAACCGATGATATATTCCATTATCTCCTTTTGACGTGGAGTGAGCTCCGTTTCCATCATCTGCATCATCAGTGAGTCGTAGAACGTCTCACCCTGCACATATGACATCTCAGGGTATCCTTCATGTCTGTTATTGAAGACGGGCAGTTCCTCGTCGTCCATACCAAGATTATTGAGTGCATCGTCAAGTTGCGACTGTCTCTCCTCTCGCTCGCTCATGGTCTCGAAGTCGTCCTGTTCGTCATCCTGTGTGTCATCAAATGTGTCTTCATGTTCGTCAGAATGGTCTTCGGGCAGCATCGCTTCGAGTGCGGGGTTGTCGTCCATCTCGGTTTTGATGCAGTCTGCCAGCTGAGTAACAGGAAGTTCCGCCAGACGTGACTGTAGCAGCTGCATCTGGTTGACACTCGTTGTTTGTTTCAGTGCCTGTTGCTGTTTCTGGGTCTGTACCTGACTTTGTTCCATTATCTTTCTTTTTGGCGGCAAAATTACAGATAAAAATCGATTTAGCGAAAGAAAAGGTGGTTTATTTTCAATTAATTTTGTGTTTATATCATTTTATATTAATTTTGCAGCGAATTACAGGGAGCAAAAGTACTTCCCTATGTTGAGCATATCAATAATTCAAGTTTTGCATGTCTCCGACATGCTGTCAGTTCACGAGTTTACGAGTTGACGAGAAGTTTCCTTGAGCGAAGCGAAAAAATAGTTCTTTTGCTCAAGCTGGCTTTTTCGGTAGAAAACTAACAACTTGTTTTTTCGCGAGGCTCAAGGAAACTCTTGAGAGTAAATTCTAAATTTGCGAAACGTTAGTCAATAACATAAAGAGAATAAAGAAAAAATGAAAGTACTATTAGTTAATGGCAGCCAGCATCCTCATGGCTGCACCTACACCGCCCTTAAGGAAGTAGGAACAGAATTGAAGAAGCATGGCATTGAGACAGAAGAGTTTTGGTGTGGCAACAAGGCCATCATGGGTTGCATAGGCTGCGGACGTTGCAGCGATACAAAGCGTTGCTGGTACGACGACGACACGGTGAACAGATTTCTCGAAAAGGTGGCCGAGGCCGACGCCTTCGTTTTCGGCACACCAGTACATTTCGCCGGCACGTCAGGTTTTATAAAGCCATTCATGGATCGTGCCTTCTGTTCAAAGGCCTCCATGTTCTTCAACAAGCCCGCAGCAGCCATCGTGAGTTGCCGTCGTGGAGGGGCACAAGGTGCCTTCGAGGACGTGAACCGCTATTTCACCATCGCCTGTATGCCAGTAGTATCGTCGAAATACTGGAACGAGGTACACGGCAACACTCCCGAAGAGGTGAAGCAAGACCTTGAGGGAATGCAGACCATGCGCCAACTCGCCCGCAACATGGCGTGGCTGCTCCGCTCAATAGAAGCAGGAAAAAAAGCCGGTGTTCCATTGCCTGAGCATGAAACACCGATAAAGACGAATTTTATAAGGTAACGGGAGAGGAGTGAGTTCACTCCTCTTTTTTCATCACAACTTTTACAAAATACCCTATCAGCAACAAATAAGCTACCAACGAGACGATCTCGCTCAATGAGTTTGCCCACCATGCCGAATAGTCGAACGAGACATTATAAAAACGGAGGAGAGCACTCAGCACTCCCATCAGCGCACCTCCAGCAATGAAGCCCGAGGCAATGAGGTTGCCTTTCTCACCACGCTCCTTGTTCACTTCCGGATTCTTCGAGCGCGTGGTAACATACCAGTTGATGGCACCGCCGACAAGTAGTGGAAGGTTGAGTTCCAATGGAATGAACATTCCCAGCGCGAAAGCCAAGGCTGGAATCTTGAATATGGTGAGCAGAATGGCTATTATGGCTCCAATGGCATAAAGTCCCCAAGGGGCACCTATACCGTTCATCAATGGGTCTATTACTGCCGCCATGGCATTAGCCTGTGGAGCAGCAAGCTGCCCTGAGGCAAAACCGTAAGTCTCGTTAAGAAGCATCATAACACCGCCGACGGTAGCCGCAGACACAAGCGTACCAAGGAATTTCCACGACTCCTGCTTCTTAGGCGTCGTTCCGAGCCAATAACCTATCTTCAAATCGGTAATGAACGCACCAGCCATCGACAAAGCCGTACATACCACACCGCCCATAATGAGGGCAGCCACCATACCGCCTGTTCCGTTCATGCCCACAGCAACCATCACCACCGATGCAAGTATGAGTGTCATAAGCGTCATTCCCGATACAGGATTGGTTCCTACTATGGCTATTGCATTGGCTGCCACGGTGGTAAAAAGGAAAGCGATTACGGCAACGAGAACGATACCCACAATGGCAAACGTGAGATTGCCTTCCATCACACCAAACCAGAAGAAGAGGAAAATTAGCAGAATCGTAATTATCGAGCCAAAAGCAATGACCTTGAACGATATGTCGCGCTGAGTGCGCAGCTCATCGTGTGAAGCATCGCCCTTGCCCTTCATCTCCTTTGCCGCCAACGACACGGCACTCTTTATGATGCCCCACGACTTTATGATGCCAATAATGCCAGCCATGGCAATGCCTCCAATGCCGATGCTCTTGCCGTAGCTGCGGAATATCTCCTCAGCCGACATCTCGCCGATGGTCTTCGTTATTGTCGGATCCCACTGGTTTAGCACCATGTCGCCAAACAGCAGCGACATTCCCGGAACAATGAGCCACCACACGGCAAGCGAACCGAGACAGATGATAAAGGCATATTTCAGGCCTATTATGTAGCCCAATCCGAAGACGGCAGCTCCCGTGTTTATCTTGAACACCAGCTTCGCCTTGTCGGCAAGCTGCGTGCCAAGCTCGAAGCAACGCGTGGTGAAATTCTCGTTCCACCAGCCAAACGTTGCCACGATGAAGTCATAGAGTCCTCCAACGAGTCCTGCCATGAGCAGTGGCTTTGCCTGGTCGCCGCCTTTCGTTCCGCTGACAAGCACCTGTGTCGTCGCCGTGGCTTCGGGGAAAGGATATTTGCCGTGCATGTCGCTCACGAAGTACTTGCGGAAAGGGATAAGGAACAGGATGCCGATGATGCCTCCGAGAAGTGATGAAAGGAAAATCTTCATGAACGAGGCACTCATCTCAGGATATTTCGCCTGAAGTATGTATATGGCGGGAAGGGTGAAGATAGCACCAGCCACCACGGCTCCCGAACAGGCTCCGATACTTTGTATTATGACGTTCTCGCCCAGTGAGTTCTTGCGCTTTGCCGCCGTTGACATTCCCACTGCAATGATGGCTATTGGAATGGCAGCTTCGAACACCTGCCCTACCCTCAGTCCCAGATAGGCGGCAGCGGCGGAGAATAGCATTGCCATCAATACGCCCCAGGTCACCGACCAGGCATTTACTTCAGGATAATTTCTCCGAGGGTCGAGTATAGGCTGATACTTCTCGCCCTCTTTCAGTTCCCTAAACGCATTATCAGGCAACTGGATGTTTTCTTTTTCACTCATTTTGTTTTATTTTATATTACTAAAGTTTCGCAAGTGCTCAACTTATTGGAATTCAAGGAGTTTAAAGGAGTTCAAGACATTAGTCTTTTCACTTCCTTTGTGGGAGTTTTCAAGGCTCGAACATACGTCTTTAACTTCCTTAACTCCTTTTATTCCCTTAACTACCCTTACTTCCGAACCAACGGTCACTGGCCGAAGGGTAAAGTAAAGTTGAGTTATTTTAAATTATGAGTGCAAAATTACTGCAAATAATATGAAATCAAAAATAATTGTGGATTTATTTTGTATTTTCGGCTATTTATAGTAATTTTGCACCCGAAAAGCTACATGACCGCTTACGTCCTGATAGTTCAATGGATAGAACAACTCTCTCCTAAAGAGTAGATCCGGGTTCGATTCCCGGTCGGGATACTTCTCCACATTATGCGTTCTGCGCGATAATGTTTATAAAAACAGCTTTATCTTTTTTGCAAAGCATTTTTATAAGGTAGAGATTGAGGTTGGGCATTTTATCTAAATTTGCACGAAAAATACGATGTAATGATGAGATACGCTGACGTAATTCTGCCTCTGCCCGTAGAAGGCTTCTTCACCTACTCCATTCCAGACACCATAGCACAGGAGGGCTTGGTGGGGTGTCGGGTAGTGGTACCTTTCGGCAAATCGAAAACATATGTCGGACTCGTAGCTGCTATTCATGACAACGAACCTAAAGGATACACAGTAAAGCCATTAGCTTTCCGACTCGACCAGCTACCTATGGTCAACGAGAAGCAAATGCAGCTTTGGAAATGGATTTCAGAATACTACATGTCCTCCATTGGCGACATATTTAAGGCAGCGATGCCTTCAGGACTGAAGTCGGAAGACGGCTACAAGCCATCAATGGAGCTTTACGTCTCACTCGCACCTTCATTCAGATGCGAAGCCTCGCTTCACATCGCTCTCAACATGCTGAAAAAAGCCAACAAACAGCTCGATGCCTTCAACTGCTTCCTACAGCTGTCGCATTGGGACACTTTGAACGGCAACTCCACGGAGGAAAAGACGGTGGAGCTGACACGCGACGAACTGCTCAACGCCTCGGGACAGACACTGGCAACGATAAATGCCCTCGTGAAGCGCGGCCTTCTCGTCACTTACGAGAAGGAGGTTGGAAGACTGAACGATGGCGGCGAACCTCATCCTGAACGCATCATGCCACTTAGCGTACCACAACAGAATGCCTTTGACGGCATATTGCAACAACTGACGACTAAAAACGTGGTACTGCTACACGGAGTCACTTCAAGCGGAAAGACTGAAATATACATCCATCTAATACAACAGGAGATAGAACGTGGACGACAAGTGCTCTATCTGCTACCAGAAATCGCCCTAACGGTGCAAATCATGACACGTCTGAAGAGAGTGTTTGGACGACGGTTAGGCATATATCACTCCAAATACTCCGATGCTGAGCGCGTGGAAATATGGCAGAAACAACTGTCCAACTCGCCTTATGACGTCATTCTCGGAGCCCGTTCAGCAGTACTGTTGCCATTCCAAAACCTCGGTCTGGTAATCATCGACGAGGAACACGAGACAAGCTACAAACAGCATGATCCAGCACCCCGCTATCATGCCCGTAGCGTGGCACTTGTATTGGCACAGATGACAGGTGCCAAGACGCTTCTCGGCACAGCGACACCAAGCATTGAGACCTATCGCAACGCACTGACTGGAAAATACGGCTTGGTACGTCTTGACAAACGCTACAGCGGCGTTGAGATGCCGGAGATAGAAATTGTAGATATCAAGGACCTTAAGCGACGAAAGATGATGGTGGGAATGTTCTCGCCACTACTGCTCTGCAAGATTCGCGAAGCACTGGAGAGAGGCGAACAGGCCATCATCTTCCAGAATCGCCGTGGCTATGCCCCTTTGGTAGAATGTAAACAGTGTGGATGGGTGCCGCATTGCAACCATTGCGACGTAAGCCTCACACTTCACCGAACCACCAACCAGCTGACTTGTCACTACTGCGGCATGACCTACGCCGTGCCGGAGGCGTGCCCAGCCTGCGGATGCAAGGAGCTACGCCCAAAGGGTAGCGGCACCGAACGCATCGAGGATGCCTTGCGCGAGGCATTTCCCGAGGCGAGAATAGCGCGCATGGACCTCGATACCACACGCACCCGCAACGCATACGAGCGTATCATACGCGAATTCTCCACTGGACATACAAACATACTCATAGGCACGCAGATGGTAACCAAGGGACTCGACTTCGAAAAGGTTAGCGTAGTAGGCATCCTCAACGCCGACAACATGCTCAACTATCCCGACTTCCGAGCCTATGAGCATGCCTATATGATGATGGCGCAAGTCAGCGGGAGGGCAGGACGAAGAGGGAAACGCGGACTGGTGATACTACAGACCTACTCGCCACAGCTACCCGTGGTGCAGCAAGTGGTGCACGCCGACTACGAAGGACTCTATAACGACCAGCTTGCCGAACGTCTCCAGTTTCATTATCCACCTTTTTACCATCTCGTTTATGTTTATCTAAAGCACACCCGCAACGACGTGGTTGACATGGCTGCGGCACAGTTTGCGGCATGGCTTCGCCAATGGTTTGGCGATCGTGTCAAGGGTCCTACAAAACCTGAGGTGGGGAAGGTGAAAGCGCAAAACATCAGAATGATAATGCTGAAATTCGAATACGGAATGGATATGAAAAAAGTGCGCCGTTACCTAAGTCATGCACGCACCTCATTGCTAAACGAAAAGCATTTCGCTACACTAACCCTCTACTACGATATAGACCCATTATAGATAATATTAATCAAAAAAAAGATGTTATCTATTTGCTTCTTATTAAAAAAATGACTACTTTTGCCAAAAGAAACGATAACACATCAAAATTCAAAACCAATTATGGATATTACAGTTCTTTTCAAGCTCACCTACGGACTATATGTCGTGGGAGCATTCGACAACGAAAGACCAGTGGGTTGCATCATCAACACCTGCTTTCAAGTGACAAGTCAAAATCCCATCCTCGCCGTCTCTCTGAACAAAAACAACTACACGCTTGAGGCAATACGCAAGAGCAAACGATTCTCACTATCAATACTTGCCGAAGACTCTGACCCGACAGTAATTGGAGGGTTCGGATTCCGATCAAGCCGCGATTGCGACAAATATGAGGACTATGGATACGACACTGTAGAGGGCGCACCATTAGTAAAGGGAAAGTTTGCAGGACGCCTAATTCTCGAAGCTCTGAACTTCGTTGATAATGAGACGCATGTAGTGGTTCTTGCGCGCCTTGTTGAGACCGTAGCCGGCGAAGGCACACCGATGACCTACGACTACTATCATCGCGTCATCAAGGGCAAGGCTCCAAAGAATGCGCCTACATACGTGGCTGAAGACGTAAAGCCAAAGGAAGAAACAAAGCCAGAACCTTCGACCGACACCACAAGACACCGCTACCAGTGCATCATCTGTGGGCACATCGTTGAAGCCGTAGGCAATCTACCTGACGACTACGTCTGCCCTCTCTGCAAAGCTACGAAAGACAAGTTCGAAAGGGTATTGGTATAGTTAGGTTTTACAACCACTTTTTTACTATTTCCTCTGTGCGCTGCCATAGTTCCTCGATGAGTGGACTCTCCGTATATTTCCTCTTTAGCTTCTTTACGTGGCACGAGAGGCAGAACGTACCTGTCTGACCTTCCACTTCCGGGGCAAGCAACAGCCATATTGCAGTGGCTGCACCCTGACGCGGAGTACGAATGATGGGAGCGAATACGGCGCGCGTAATTGGGTCGAACCACATCTTGAAATATATTATGTCTGTTGCCACCACTCCAGGGTCGGCACAGTTTACCGATATTCCCCTTTCTGCCAACTCATGCGCCAGTTTCAGTGTGAATAGTGTTATGGCGAGTTTTGAGTTGCAGTAGGGGAATATTCTCCAGAAAAATCCCCTACACCCCATTTCGAAGAACGACGGGAAGAAAATCCTTCCCCACATATATGTTAGCGAGGTCATCGACACTATACGGCTACCGCGCTCCATTTTCGGCAACAGCAGTCGAGTAAGCAGATAGTGTCCCACATAGTTCACGCTGACAGTGCGTTCCATTCCGTCTTCCGTTATGGTGCGTCCTTCCTGTTCCAACATTCCAGCATTGTTCATTAACAGTGCCACAGGTTCTTCGAACCGCTTTATCTCCTCAACAAATGCCTTTACCGACTTCATCGAGGCAAGATCGATGGGAAGAATGTCCACGTCGGCATTGCCCGACTCTGCCACAATCCACTTGCGCTTCTCCTCGGCTCTCTTCTGATTCTTACATGCCATCACCACCCTATAGCCCTTCATTGCCACAGCCCTTGCTATTTCCGAACCCATACATCCGTCAGCTCCAGTAATAATTGCGAGTTTCTTCATTTCCATCAGTTTTTTGTAATGATAATGCCTTTTTGATTGCAAAGATAGTCATTTTTTCTTCCCCAAGGAAGTTTTATACATATTTTTTTAAGTATAATATCATGTCTGTCCGTATAATAAGAAAAGATGATTATCATTTCATACATAGGATTAGTTTTTTTGTATTTGTTAGGTTTAGTTAGTTTAAATTGTACAGGGTAATTAATAAACGTAAAAGTTCAATGACTTAATACGTTTTATGCACATTATAAATGTTGTTAGTATATGGATTGTTTGAAATTTAGTTAGTTTGAAAGGTTTTTAGGTAGTAAGTATTTGATTTCAGTTTTGTAGAAAAACAAACCACTTAAAACAACAGCCCAACTTCGTGAGAAGCGGGGCTGTTTTTCATTTAAATATGCGTTGTCAACTGCATGATTTTAATGTGAAAGTGAGCAGTCGGTGCTTGAACATTGACATTCCGTTGTCTCAAACTCAAGCGTCGAGTGTCCTATGCCTGTTGCTTTCAGCTTTGCCTTCAGCGACTGTTTCGTCTGTTCCATCTGCGACACGTCATTGACCACAATATGCGCCGTAAGGGCGTTCTCCGTGGTACTTATTGCCCATACGTGCACGTGGTGTACGCCTACGACGTTTGGCAGGGCTTTCATTGTTGCCTCAATGTCTTCAAGGTTTATTCCCTCAGGCATTCCGTCCATCGAAAGACGGAGGCTTGCGGAGAGAAGTCCCCAAGTGGAGAAGAGAATAACGACAGCTATCAATAGGCTTACTATAGGGTCTATGATATTCCAACCAGTGAAGGTTATCACAATGCCAGAGATAACTACACCGACAGATACGAGGGTGTCGGCTGCCATGTGTAGGAATGCTCCACGTACGTTGATGTCGTTCTTCTGGCTTTTCATAAGGAGCAGCGCCGTAAGACCGTTTATTACGATGCCTACGGCAGCTGTCCATGAAACTGCCTCGCCGTTGACTTCGGCGGGGACGTAGAATTTATGAATGCTTTCAATCATGATGGCACCAACAGCCACAAGCAATATTATGGCGTTGAGAAGAGAGATGAGTACAGTACTCTTCCGATAGCCGTAGGTGAAACGCCCATTGGCATGGATTTTCGACAGCTTAAATGCTACGAGAACAAGCACAAGGCTGAACACGTCGCTGAGATTGTGACCTGCGTCGGAAAGCAACGATAGCGAGTTCTCAACTATTCCTACTATTGCCTCCACTCCAACGAAGAGCAGGTTGAAGACTATTGATAAGACAAGTAAGCCTCCCTGCCCAACGTTTGGAGTTATCGAGTGGTGATGGTGATGATGATTGTGACTCATTTTTTATTTTACTCTGAATATGTTCAACGAGTAAGCCGGAATCTCCACATTCAGTTTGCCTTCGGTGGCAAATGTTGTGTGGGTTGTCGGATAAACGTTTGTCGGATTGTCGATGGTGTTCTCGTCATTACCCGAAAGCGATGCAAGACGGATGAGCTTTGCGCAACAAGGCTTCTTGCCTTCAATGGCAATGTCGGCTGTCGTTGAAATGCTGCTTGTGTTGACCACCTTTATTATGGTTTCGCCACTCTTCTCGTCGAGTGTAGCACTCGAATAGATGCCGTAGTGAAGTGGTGACTTCAGCTCAGTGTCGAATACCAGTTCGTCGTCGAGCCAGCATTTCACCGTCTTTCCGTCAACGGTTATCGTAATGTCATACCAGCGTCCTTCCTCAATCTTTCCAGGCTTTGTTACGGTTTGCATCTTTCCGCCATCAATAATCTGCTCTATGCCGTGTTGCGTGTTGCCCCAACCGCCGAAGTTCAGCCAGCAGTAGTTTTCAGGGCTCTGGTAGTTGAATACGATCATGAATCCTTCAGCACCCTTGTCTTTGCGTGCGCGCAGTTTGTAGGTGTAGCCACCGTCGAATTTTATGTCCTCTGTGACGAGTGCCACGCAAGCGTCGAGGTCAGAAGTCTGGCTTACGATGTTGCCGTTTTGCTTCCATTCGCCATTTATAGAGGTGAGAGTGGAGAGTGGAGAAGTGATAGATGTGTATTGTGGAGTGAGGCTCTTGAACTCAAACGACGCATTTGTTCCCCAAGTAGCATAACCCACCTTGTAGTTGTTTGGATAGATGGTTTGCAATTTCACCATAGGGTAGGGGTTGTCTTGCTCCACATTCAGAATCTTCGTACCCACATTCTCTGCCATCAGCTTCTGTACATAGTAAGAAGGAGTACACATTACGCGAGCCGAATTGAAGCGAATCATGTCGGGTTGCCATGCTACGTTGTTCTCGTTGACGAAAATAGGAGCATAGCTCGACATTACCACATGGTCGGAGTTGTTCTCCATTCCCATCATGAACACAGCTTCGCCAAGGGCGGCATTGAGGTTGCCCACCTTACCGAAACTATTTGTCACAGCATATTCGCCACAGTATATTTTCGGAGTCTTGCGGTCGTAAGCGTCATATTTTCTGAAGTTCTCTGTAAACCATCCCGGGGTGCGATAGTAGTGTTCGTCGAGCAGTTCCACTTCCTCGTTGCTGTTCCATTTCGGGTCGTCGTTGCCCCAAGCCACCACGTTTCCTATGAGGTGCATCTTCGGGTATTTTGCCAATACTGCATCCTTGAACTTGCGATAGCGGTCATAGTAGCGGTCGCTCTGCTGTGCAGGGTCGTCCTGGTTGTTCTCGTTACCTATTTCAAGGTATTCAATGTTGAAAGGCTCTGGATGACCATTGGCAGCACGCAACGCACCAAATTTTGAGGTCACAGGACCATTGGCATATTCCAGTGCGTCCATACACTCGTCAATCCAAGGCTGAATAGAGTCAACAGGAGTCATTCCACCATGCCACAAACCTATGTTGACCACATAGAGAGGCTTTGCGCCGAGGTCTTCAGAGAGCTGCAGGAACTCGTGGAATCCCATTCCGTCAGTCGTGCGATAGCTCCAGTTGCGGTTGAGGTGTCCCGGACGTTCCTCTATAGGACCTATTGTCCTTTCCCAGCGGAATGCGTTTTCAGGCGACTCCTGTCCCTCGACGAAGCAACCACCGGGAAAGCGCATGAAGGTAGGCTTCAAGCCGTGAAGCAACTCTGCAAGGTCAGGACGGCATCCGTTGTCGCGGTTCTTGAATGTCGGAGGGAATAGCGAGACGACATCGAAGGTCACAACGCCCTTTCCGTCAGTGGATATTTCCATTCTTCCTTTGGGGTCGTTTGACGTTGCCGTTATTGTGGCAGTGAATTTCTGCCATTTGTTTGTCAGTTTTCCTTCTATTGCCTCCATGTCATAAACGTAGTCGCCCGCAGCGTTAGTGAGCGACACGGCAAGGTTACTCGTCAGCTTTCCCTTTGCCCAAAACGTAAGTTTGTAGGTCCTGCCCTGTACAATGTTTATTCCCCAGAATCCGTTGTTGGCAATGCCTTGGGGGAAGTCTGTCTTTGCCGTGAAGGTCACTTCGAGGGCTTGTTTCTGAGCCTTATTGAGCAGCTTTTCACGTGTAAGGCGCATCTGTGCCCCTCCTGTTGCTACCCAGTTCTCCGCTTCATTCTCGTTGTCCTCGAACGAGCGGTTGCTTACCAGTTCGGCATAGAGACCGCCGTCGGCAGCGTGGTTGATGTCTTCGAAGAAGATGCCGTAGAGCATTGGGCTTACGTCCTTCGCATTATCGGCATTTCCTACATTGATTTTCACTTGCGCAGTCGCCGAAACGGTAGCTGCAAGAAGTGTCGATAAAAATAGATAAGATTTTTTCATATTATATATTTGTTAGGTTTGAGTTTTTCGTAAACATTATGCAGTTGAAGCGCAAGATTCTCGTCGCTGAAGTTCTTGGAGTAGTCAAGTCCTGCGGCAATCATCTTCTGTCGCTTTTCTTCATCGTTCATCACACTGCATAGAGCATCTGCCATTGCCTCCTCGTCATCGGGATTGACGTATATGGAACCGGGCCCTCCGGCTTCTTCAAGACAAGACCCCGTACAGCCAATGGCGGGCAATCCGCTGCTGATGGCTTCGAGTAGTGGAATGCCGAAACCCTCGATGCGTGAGGGATAGACGAAAGCCGTTGCAAGGCGATAGAACGAAGGAAGGTCGGCAAAAGACACGTCGTGGAGGAACAAAAATCGTCCGCGAATACCGTTTTCTTCCAAGTAAGAGACGATCTCGTCAGTGTATGCCGTCCGCTTACCCACAGCCACAACAGAGAAATCCATATTTCTCTCACCTCTACCCTCTCCCTTCTCACCTCTTTTCATCGCCCTTGCCACAAGCATCAGGTTCTTGCGTTCCTCGATGCTTCCTACATAGAGGACGAAACGATGAGGAAGATTGTAGCGACTCGAAACATCTTCCAGTTTCTCTTTGGCGATAGGAGCTGAAAAGGCAGGGTCGCAGCCTTGATACACTACGTCGATTTTCTCGGCTCCTGTACCATAGTAGTGCATTATCTCGCGCTTAGTGTATTCACTCACGGCAATTACCCTGTCGGCATTCCTACAAGCGCGTCGAAACTTGTAGTCGTATATCTTGCGGTCAATCCAATGGTAGTATTTCGGACAATGAATAAAGATGAGATCGTGGATTGTCACTACTGAGGGGCATCGTGTACTCTTGATGTTCAGGGGAAGCTCATTGCTCAAACCGTGGAATATTTCTATTTCGTCGCGCTTTATGTCCTTGTTTATTCCCCATACACGCCATATTGAGCGCATACACGTCCAAAATCCCTTTGGGAAAAGCTTCTTTCTGTTTCCCGATTCTGAGGTAGGAAGGAATTTCGTTTTCTTGGGATTAGGCAGATAGAGATATTGCTCGTCCTCGGGAAAATGCTGTTGCAATATCCTGATGACGAAACGGCTGTAGTTGCCCAATCCTGTGCGGTTTTGCGCCGCCCTCTTCGCGTCAAATCCTATTCTCATCACTCGTTCTTTCCTACTGGACTTTCTTCAGTGCCTTTCTTATTTTCCTTTCTGCCGTTTTCCTTATCTGACGGGCGCGTTCGCGTTTGATGCACATCTGAGCCGCTATTTCAGCCAATGTAAGTCGTTCGCGACGAATGCCGTAGTAGCAGGTGATGACCTCACGCTCACGCATGTTGAGAATGTCGATTACGCCGACAATCATCTCCAATGCCGACTTGTTTTGTGCCAGTGTGTCCGACTCCTGTGCGTCGGCATTGACGAGTAGCGAGAGCAGGTTGATGTTCTCGCGTCCGCCGAGAGGAGCATCCACTGATAGAGGCATACTGCGCTTCTTCTCTGTCGGCGACATTTCCTTGCGAGGTACACGATATAGTCCCGCCTGCTGTTCTATGGCGTCTTCTATGCTCTTCTTTATCTCTGGCAGCACAAAGGCGGCAAAGCCTCCCTTTTCGGGATTGTATTTCTCTGCGGCTTTTATCATGCCCAGTGTTCCTTCGCTGACAAGGTCGTCAAGTTCAAGTCCTCGTCCTTGATATTTTCGTGCCGTGGAGATCACCAATCCCATGTTTTCGGTCACAAGTTTGTTTCTTTGTTCGTTCATAGTGTTTTATCCTTTCACTCCTTTATTGTCAATTTATTCTCGTTCATTCTTGTCATGTACGACTGTATTATTGCTTTCAGCTGTCGTTCCATCTCTCCGACCACCTTCGGCTCTTCCTTGGCTATGTTTTCTTTCAGCAGCAGGTCGGTACGGAAACGGTAGAGGGCTTTGGTGCGTTGTCCGTCAAATTGGAGCAGGTAGTCGCCTTTCACATACTGATATATTCCGCCTTGATAGTTCACTGCCCATGTGTCCTCGTCGGCTGTTGTGAGCAGATCGCAACCGAAGGCGATGTAAGGATTTTCGTAGCCAAGATAGCTCAGCACCGTAGGCATTATGTCTATTTGTTGCGCTATGGCGTTGCGCATTCCTGGCTCCATTCTTCCGCTTGGGTCAAAGAAGATTATCGGCGAACAGAAGCCTCCGAGGTCGGTTTGGTAGTAGTCGTGGTCGCTCAGGTTGGTGTGGTCGCTGGTTATTACAAACAGCGTATTCTCGTACCACGGTTCTTTCTTTGCCTTTTCAAAGAACAGCCTGATGGCGTTGTCGGTATAGCGAATACATTTGTGTATCACTATTCCCTCTTCTGGATAAGTGTCTTTATACTGTTCAGGCACTTTGTATGGATGGTGTGACGAGGCTGTGAATACCGCCGACACGAAAGGCTGCTTAAATTCCGACATCTTCGTGGCGAAGAACTGCAGGAAAGGCTCGTCCCATATCGCCCACATTCCGTCGTAGTCCTTATCGCCGCCGAAACGCTTGTCTGCGTTATATTCCGTGCGTCCGAAATAGTCGTCAAAGCCACAGGTGCGTGCGTAAGCCTGAAATCCCATGGAACCATTCTCTGCACCGTGGAAGAAAGCCGAATAGTAGCCTTTTCCCTTCAGCTCTCCTGCTATGCTGCTTACGTCGTTCATCGACGCTGAGGTGAGGAAGAAAGGCTCTACAAACATTGGTATTCCCGACAGTATGCTTGGCATTCCGTCTATGCTCTTCCTGCCGTTGCAGTAGGAGTAGAGGAATGTAGCGGAGTGTTGCATCAGCGAATCCACAAAAGGCGTATAACCCTTGTATCTGCCTTCGTCGAGCCATTTGTTGTAGGCTCCGATATACTCTCTGCCGAAGCTCTCCACTATTAGGATGACCACGTTCCGAGGAGTATTTAGTGAGGGGGTCGTAGTGGGATTTTCTTGAGCCTTGTGTATGGGCGAATAGATTTTGTCAAGCTCCTCTGGTGTGAAATACGAAGGAGTGACGAATGCCGTTTTACCGAAAGTCCTTATCACGGAGAAAGGCGTGTTCAGCACTATTCCTGCTTCGAGTGGGCGGTCAACATATTGGTTTGCGTTGCTTATTGTTATGGGGCGCACGGCTCTCGTCCAACCTCCTCTCATTCCCGCAATGCAACACGGAACAAACGCCGCAAGGCAGAGTGTCTGTAGTGCATAGTAGAGGAAGAGGGGCTTTGTCTCGCGTTGTTTCGGATTGACATAAAACCGCCATAAAGCCCATACTACGACCACGAAGAGAACCACAAGATACCAGTGGCGCAGAAACTCCACTCCGACAATGCTTCCAAGGTTGCCCTCATTGCCAAACTCCGAGAACACCGTGGCTGTCGTTCGGCGACCTGTATATTGGAAATAAACGCAGTCGGCAAGGTTTACAGCCACCATCAACGCATTTACCACAACAAACACCCATTTCGCTACTTTTTGCCATCCTTGCTTTTCTTTCAAATGTATGGGCAGAAGCATCATCACGACATACAGCAGGTTGGTGTAGAAAATGGCAGACGTGTCGAAAAGCAATGCTCCACGGACGATGTCGGGCACTGCGCTCCACGACAGGTTTCCGCTGAACATGCCCCAGTTCTCAGCCACAAAAGCCAGTCGGCAAACCATGTATGCAAGGTATGCGAGCGCAAGATTTGCCATCATGCTCAGTGGCGATGCTATGATTTGAAGTCTTTTCATTTCTCTTATCTGTTGCCGAAGTCGTCGTAGTAAGTTTGCAGCAAGGCTTTCGCCTTTCTTATTCTTGTCTCCGTGGCAGCCTTCTTGTCCTTCACGTTGTCTGCCGAGTGGTCTTCCCACTTCCGGTCGCTGATGATGTCATAGACCGAATATCCCGTACTGTCGGCAAAGCCGATGCCCTCCTTGAATGTGAAGAAGGCGTAGGGATAGGTGTAGTCATTGCTCAGCACGTCACGGCTGTATTGGTATGCCGAATGGTCTATGCCCAATGCTCCGAGCAGTGTTGCTGCCATGTCGCTCTGGTTCATAATTGTGTCTATCACCTTATTTTCCTTCACAGCTCCGCCAATCCACAGCATCGAGTTTCTGTGGTGTTCCTCGTGGCTTATTCCTTTCGGATATTCAAAGCCGTGGTCGGGAATGCAAACTATCAGCAGGTCATCCCAAAAAGGTGTCTTGCGCAGCCTTTCCACAAACTCGCCAAGGCAGTGGTCAGTGAAGGCAAAGGCATTTGGTATTTCCTCTTTCAGCCTTTTGTATGGCACTGTCCACGGCTCGTGGCTGCTCAGTGTCAGGTAGCAGATATGCCAAGGCTGTTTTTTCTGTTGCAAAATCATGTCGTAGAGGCGGTTGAATGTCACGTCGTCATTCACTCCCCAAGGGTTTTCTTTCTTGTCCGCCATACTGAAGTCAGCGTCGCTGACGATGGTTTGGTAGCCTCCAGTGCGCAGATAACTCTGCATATTGGTGAAGTTGATGTCGCCGCCATATAGGAAGCTGCTTGTATATCCGTTGCTGTTTAGTGTTGAAGCAATGCAAGGCAGCGTGCGGCTCTTCGCCGGTATTTTCATCACCGACAACGTAGGGAAGCTCGGATAGCCGCTGAGTGTCGATACTGTTCCCCTGTCGGTCCTAAAACTGTTCGAGTAGCAGCGTGTAAAGATGATTCCCTCGCGTGCCAGTCGGTTGTAGTTAGGAGCAATATCCGTCCTACCACTCACCGCCTCTACAAACTGCCCGCCAAAGCCTTCCATAAGGATAAGGATGATGTTTGGGTGGGAGTGATGTTCTTTTGTGAGTTTTCGGTAATCTTTCACCTCTCCCTTCTCACCTCTCACCTCTAAGATTATCTTCTCCCTTTCCTCCTCGCTGAAGTAGTTGAACTCGCTGGCGTAGTCTTGGGTCTTGTCGAGTGAATAGATGAGACTGAAGGTGGGATTTACGGCAGAGTGGTTGAGGAATGTATCGTCAGAGAAATATACCTTGCCGATGTTGGCTGTCGATTCGCTTATGCCACCACGAATGGCAATAATGTAGAAAGGAAGGAACAGCACGAAACATACGGTGAACACAATACGTTGGCGTAGAGTATTTAGTGGCTGTATGCGTCGCGGTGTTATACTTATTAAAAGACAGGCGGTTACTGTCACTGCTATGCAGATGAACAACAGACGAAGGGCGATGAATCCTGCCGACACACTGGCAAAAGCTCCTTGTGGCGATTCAAGATAGCTGAGTGCCAAAGCATCGAGTTTGAACGTCCAGAAAGGGTAGAGTGCCATGTCGGCAATGAAGATGAAGCCTGTGACTAAGGCAATGATAATATAGTAAGGAGTAGCTATGGGGCGCAGGGCTATTCCTCGCTTCAACCATGCTGTTACCAAAAGAGTCAAAAGTGGCAAGGCGGTAAGATAGCCTGTCATCGGAATGTCGAGATATAGACCGTTGCACACCACATGCCACCAGTCGGCAATGCCATAGTCGCTGTTCTCTGGTACGTCAACCATCATGAATATGGTCTTTTCGACAACGAAGACCACAACAATGGCGATGTATAGTTTTATGAAATATGCTATTCGTTTCAACATATTCAATAATCAAAACTTGCCAGTTTGTCGAGATAATAACTCCGCACATCACTCCATGGATAGTATGGTGGCGTATCAGTCTTTAATGGCAGTGTTGCCTCGTTCTCGTTAAGCAACACTTTTACCATCACGTTCTTGTCAGTCTCATCCTTGCGGTAGAACACGAACTGAATGTTTGCCGCCATGGGAAAAATCTTGTAATTTATCCAGTTATGCGCCTCAAGGCTTTCAAGGTCGTCGGTGGCATAGTCGTAGCCATTGAGTCCAAGAAGGCAGGTCAGTGGCATTACCATTGTCTCATGCCCAAAGCGTAGGGTCGCACCTGGATGTGGCAGCGAGATGCAACTGTCAGCTTCCGCTATGATTTTTGCCAACAGTCGGCGTTGCGAGAAAGGCTGCTTGCCGCCATTGAGAGTAAAACCGCCATAGTTGACATACCACCATGCATTGTCAACAAGCCAGTTGTTATATATATCATTGTCGGTGAACAGATCGTAGAGGGAGATGGTCTTCCGTCCCTCAGTGTTCTGCACCGTTCCAGCCAGTTTCCAAAGCAGCAGACAGAAACGTTGGGTGTTGAAATGGGCAGACGCAAAAGCCGTGTCGGTGAATAACACATTCATGGTGTAGTCAAAATTGACGTGCCGCTTAAAGAACTCTTCATAGACCTGTCCTGCCCGTTCATTGTCGCGCTGCTCGAACAGTTTGTTGTCTGAAAAGTTCATGTATGGCATGTCGTGCATACTTGCATCCTGTGTGAATGTCAACTTGGGATTCTTCTTGGCAAAGACGGTCAGTTCGTTTGCCATGGAGAGTATGCATCGGATGACGACAGTACTCTTGGCATCAATATGTGTCTCTCCCTCAAAGACTTGGGGGAAACGGGCATACATTCTTTCAGCTATCTCCCGATGTTGTTGTGCGCCAAGTGGGGAAAGCTCGCCGAAACGATTGTCAGCCTCGGAATACATCTTGTCTATTCGTTCCATGACGTCGATGCCCATGGGGGTGAGCACCTTGGCACTATCTGCTGATCGAAGACAATCTAAGGTGTAGGTATAGTCCTTGGGATTTATCAGATAGCGTGAGCCGTGGCGACCATAATGAGATATATAGAAAGGCTTCATACCATCTGGAGCAGGGGTAAGATTTTTTGTACTGGGACCAGGATATGCCAAATGGTTTGTTGCTGACCTATGTATGTCATTCTTGAATTCTTCTGCCACCGTTTGTGCCGAAATGGCTACTGAAAGGCAAAAGAAAACCACGAAAAAAGGAAATTTTCTCATTTCAGTTGCGATAAATTATTGTTTTTGAGTGCAAAAATAGAAAAAATATTGTATATTTGCAACATCTAATGAATAAAATTTATCTCCACATGGTTAAAAAAACAAATTGGACCGATGATTATTGGCTTTATATCATGCAGTTGTACATGCGCAAGCCCATGGGCGTAAAGCCGCTTTACGCAAGAGCTGCCGTTGACCTCAGCATAGAGTTGCATGTTCATCCACGTGAGATAAGAGTCAGGCAGCAACAGTTGGAAGCCATCAGCTCGCCACGAATAGAAAGAATCTGGGACCAGTATGCCGAAAGTCCCAAAAAGCTGTCGCGTGCAGTCCGTCTGTTGCGTAGCATGAAAGGCTTTGGCAGCGCTGACGAATTTTACGATGGCGTGGAAATAACCGAGAGCTTCGAGCGTGACTTCAAGCCCATTGGCAACAGCACACTGACACCTGTTATTTTAATACTCGTGCTCGACCTTTATTTCCGACTGACGCCAATAACAATGGTCGCCGAAACACCGGAGGTGATAGAACTGGCAAAAAAGATTGGAGAGAAGCCGAATACAATAGTAAGCATACTGCAAACGTTCCGTCGCCAGGACCCCCTACTCTCCTCGCAAAATGCCGTGACAGGAGGTTTGCCTGCACCCCTGGAGTCGGCTTGCAAGCAGATTTGGACACGCTACGGGAACGGAGATACTGAGACGTTGGAGCAGTTCGCCGCCGAACTGTGGGAATATTACAAATGACGGATTGTGCACATAATAAAAACAGAATACTTCACCTATATGGGTTGAAGACGAAACATAAAAAGCTCTATTATCGGAAATAGCGTACGTGTCCCGATATGCGCCGACGGCGTTTTTTCTGACTGTTGAGTTAATTAAGGAGGAACAAGTAAACAAGACTTGCTCCTCCTTATAGTATAGAAATTGCTATTTCCTAATGTTCGGAAAAAGCGGCTTCTTCAGCTGCTGCGATGATATCCTCACGCGACTGTACCTTCGGCGTTGCCGTAATGTCGGAGAGGTCGTATTCGTCAGACTCGATGTCCAACGACAAAACCTTCTCGGTCATTTCGGCAGCTTTGTTGGCTTCCTTCTGTACCGTTGGTGCTGTGGTGTTTGTCTCATGCTGGGCTATTATGAAGTCCTGCTTCTCTTCGGTGTCGGGAACATTCAGTACTGGCTCTTCCTCCATCTTCGTGCGGTTACCCTTGGCAATGAACACTGCATCGATGAACTGAGGCTCTCGCTTCAGTCGCTGAAGTGTCTGTTTGGCTGCCATTTGCTGGCTTTCCTTTTTCGAATATCCCTTTCCTTCGCAACCGTCGAGCCCCTCAAGGCGTGTCTTGTAAACGAAGGTTGGACTTCCTGTTTCGTCCTTCCCCTGACTTACGAGCGTGAACTCCAGTCGAACCTTGTTTTTCTGACTCCACTCTATTAACTTGCTTTTAAAGTTTACCTCCTTATAGGCAACCTTGTCAATATTGATTAGCTTGCATAATATGCGTTTCTGCATAAACTTCATGCATGCCTCATATCCACGGTCAAGATAGATGGCACCCACAAGGGCCTCAAAGGCATTTCCTCCTACATAGCTATTATGCGTATTGTTATGTCCAGAAGAAAGTATGAGTTGGTCGATACCCATCTCTTGAGCCAGTCGATTGAGCGTGTCGCGCTGAACAAGTTTGCTGCGCGTATTTGTAAGGAAACCCTCCCTCTTTCCTTCGAAGTGTCGGTAAACGATATCGCCAACGACAGCATCGAGTATAGCGTCGCCGAGGAACTCCAGTCGCTCGTTGTTTACGGGACGGCCCTTAGCATTGCGTCTCGCCACGCTTTTATGCATGAGCGCCATTTTGTAATGGTCAATCTTGCGTGGATAGAATCCAAGTATTTGATAGAGTGAAGAAAAAAGCTCCTTCTCCTTGCGGAAAGGGAGCCTTAGTCTATCAATGAAATTATTATTCAGCATACTTCTTGAATACTACACATGCGTTATGTCCACCGAAGCCGAATGTGTTGCTGATGGCAGCACGTACCTCACGCTTCTGGGCCTTGTTGAATGTGAAGTTCAGATTGTAGTCAATCTCCTCGTCGTTGTCGCCTTCCTCGTGGTTGATGGTAGGTGGAACGATATCGTTCTTCACTGCAAGGATGGTGGCCATGGCCTCTACGGCACCGGCAGCGCCGAGCAGGTGGCCAGTCATTGACTTTGTCGAGCTGATGTTGAGTTTATATGCTGCATCGCCAAACACTTCCTTGATGGCCTTGGCTTCTGAGATGTCGCCAACATGTGTCGATGTGCCATGAACGTTTATGTAGTCGATGTCCTCAGGCTGGAGACCTGCGTCAGCCAGTGCGTTCTGCATAACGAGGCGTGCTCCGAGACCCTCAGGGTGAGAAGCGGTGATGTGGTATGCGTCGGCACTCATGCCTTCGCCAACCATCTCTGCATATATCTTAGCGCCACGTGCCTTAGCATGCTCGAGTTCCTCGAGAATAAGGCATCCTGCACCCT
>JBJEKR010000089.1:0-3267 GCA_051878735.1 Prevotella sp.
ATTATATATATGTAGCTGTGGCAGTAATGAACTACTGCTTTGACGGCGATTTTTTCCTTGTTCCTGCCAAAGGACTGGCAACGGAAACTTCCTATCACAAAGGTTCTCCCCCTTCCCCTCAGGCTGCTTCAAATGCACTCGTTGCCGATGAAGGTTCGGAAGTCACGGAACCAACGTTTGATGCACTTGAGCAAGCACTCAACGCATGGGTGATAAGAAGAGAGTTTACAAAGAGGGATGTCAGCACTGATGAAGTGGCAGAGCACTTACATGCCACCCGCCAACAGCTCGCAGCCTATTTCAAGACCGTTCACAACACCACTTTCCGCTCGTGGCGGCAACAACTACGGTTGGAGTATGCCCAGACTCTCATCCACGACAATCCCGACCTGCCACTGGCCCATCTTCATGAGCTGGTAGGGTTCAACGACCGCAGCAATTTCCACAATGCGTTCCGTAAGTTTACGGGAACGACCCCACAGGAATATCGGGATAGTGTGAAGTGACAATCTGAAATGTTTTTTATCGGAATAGTGCAAAATATGCATAATATTTCGGTTTTATCGGTTGTTTTTCGTTTTTTTTTGCGTATTTTTTTGATAATAATACGAAAAACAACACGAAATATAACATTTCCTTTAGGTTATTTGCATAATTTTGCCGAAGGAAATTATATTTCATAAACATTTTAATCATATTATTCAAATTAAAAAATGACAAGTTCCAAACTTTTACCAAAGGAACGTCCGCCTATGGAAGTGGATGTTTCTTGCCCGCCAACACGCTTGCGGCGGGCTGTTGTTTTAATGGCATTTAAGTCCATGCTTGTGATGCTACTTGCATTAGTGTCACAACCGTCATGGGCATCTTTCCACTTTTACGATAGCGATGTGCATAAGACTAATCATCATCCTACGGTTGAAGAACCGAACATGCAATTTACCGTGATGTTCTATGACGCAGCAGGTAGTGATTCTTTCTTTCTGCATGATGCTACCGAAGGTGAAAACAAAGGTCCTGCCCTCTATGTGGACGGAAAATACATCTGTTCACCCGACTACGAGCTTGCCTGGCCTGGTAGCAACAATACCGGAAACCAGGATGGCATAGAAGACCAAAGAAAATACAATGGCTGGTGGGGAAATACCTACACCAACACTGTCGATGGTGTAACCTACACCGTCAAGTTCTGGGATCCAGGACGAAGTGGTGATAAGTATGGTGTAAATGTCCATGTGTTTATGGACAAATACAGAGTGGGAGAGAAGCATACCGTGACCATCAAGGGTATGTGGAAAATCAACAACAACGGAGCCCAATTGGAGGAGTATTCGTGGACTTTCGACCCCATCTCCAATCCTTTCGATGAGAGCTCTTTGGCTGTCAATTACACTGATTACCAGACAGCTACCCTTACAGGAAATCTGAACGGCACTTACGAAAACAACGTTGCCGTATCGCGCGACTATCCAGGCACTTATGTCGATGGAAAAACCCAATATGTCGAACCAGAGGACTTCAGTCTTAACAAGACGTTTGACAAGGGCACTTCGACAACTGGCAACATGTCGTTCACTATAGACAGCTCCTATCCGGATTACGGACCTTACAACATCTATGTACAGCATCAGATAACTTCGCTTCCAACCCAAAGTGGTTACGTGGAGTGTAAGGTCTGGAACGGCACATGGGTATCTCTTCCTGACTTTATGCGTGCCAAGAATATTACGGCAACACCGGATAAATGGAAGAAACAGATTACACTCAACTGGGAAGCAGAGAATTCTAATAACGAGTACTCCACGGGTACATGGTCAATCTATTACTACCCATTAGACGATCCAGGCAACAAGTCTAAACTGACAGAGGGACTGCTTAACACCACACGAAAATATGTGGCAGATGTGACCGAATACGATACTGACTATGTTTTCGAGTTGGAATTCCGCCCCAAGAACATAACAGATGCTGAACGTATAGAGCGACTGGTGGTGAGAGACACAAGTGCTGTAATCCGCGATTTCAGCATCAAAATAGAATCAGTAGAGGCGGGTGAAAGTTCCATCAAACTGTCATGGCAGACTGAGCAATTCAAAGGCACATTGCCCTTAACATTTAATATATTAAGGCAAAATGTAACTGGCACTGACTGGGAGAATATAGGCACCACGACCCTCACCAACCAGAAAGATGTTAAGTTCAGCTATGTTGACGAAAGCATAAATTCTGCCTGTGACGGCTACATATACAAGATACAGGCGACAATGTTGGAGGGCTATCTCGCCACAAGCGACTCGACAGACATTGTGCGTATCAACGGACAATCACAAGTTACCAGCGTCACCGCAACAAAGGGTGACTACCAGGGATTGGTGAAGTTGACATGGGAGTCGAAACAGGTTGACACAACGCCAACGACCTATGAACTGTTGCGCCGTGTGAAGGGCACCTCAAACTGGGCATCGCTCTACAAGGTTTCCAGCACGAACACACTCTTCAGTTATGAGGACAACACCGCACAGCCAGGTCTTTACTATGACTACAGGGTTGTCTCAACAACAAGTTGCAACTCAGGCGAGACACAGATTTACAAAACCGACGACGGCTTCTGCCGTGCTACGGGTATCGTGTCAGGACGTATCACCTACGGAACGGGAACTGCAGTGCAGGACGCACGCGTAAGCCTCGTGAAGAACAGTGAGAACGCCAGCGATGCGGCACAATTCTATGCCGTAAGCACACAAGAGGCAGGCGACGGTATCTTCCTTGACCTCGACGGAAAGGCTCTCAACGAGAAATTCAGCAACAAGGCATTCACCGTGCAGATGTTTGTGCGCCCCAATATTGTACAAAACGGCAGCACACCGGTATTCTTCGACCTCGGCAACCAGCTGAGCCTGCGCCTCGGCAATTACAATGAAGATTCTGCCGGCTACGAACTGCTGTTGGCACAAGGCGAAACGACAGAGTCCACGGGCATCATCCTGCCTACGCGCGACTACACATCGCTCACGCTGAGCGTCAGCAAGGACAACAAGGCGGTGATAACGGCTATCGACAAGCTCGACACCGTTGTGGTTTCAAAGGAAATAGCACTCTCTGCCATCAGTTTTGACGATGCAGCAAATAGTGGTCTCTGCATGGGCGGAAGCCATGAGCTAAACCTCGATAACGCTTTCAGCGGCTATGTTGACGAAATGCGCGTGTTCACCGGCAAGGCTCTCACCAAGGCTGAAATCCTGAAGAACTACAACCACATGCTTGCAG